>JAJDAI010000056.1 GCA_029261955.1 Deltaproteobacteria bacterium
CCGGCGCAGCCGCGTACTCGGTCGCGTGGACGTCGAAGCTCTGCTCCCAGACGTAGCCGTTGCCGAGCTCGACCCCGGGGAAGGACAGCATCCGCGGGATCTCCCCGTCCTTGTAGGACAGGTAGATGTCGTAGGCGCCCACGGGCACGGAGTGGTCGCCCACGCCGACGACGTCGACGAGCGGGCTGGCCGCTTCCGCGTCCGCCCCCGCGCGCATCGCCCGCAGCTCCACGGCCTCGGAGACGTCCTCCTCGCCGGCGGTCACCTTGAGGCGGAGCGAAGCGAGCGGCTCCTCCACGTCGACCTGCCTGCGCACGCCTCCGCGCTCGGGCACGTCGAAGTTGGCCAGCAGCTTCGTGCCGCGGTGCTCGGGGTTCTCCGGGTCCGGCGTGTAGACGATCCAGATGTCGTACAGGCCGGATTCGACCCGCGCGACGGTGCCCGCCGTAGCCCGCGCCTTGGCGACGGCCTGCTCGACGTTGGCGCCCGGCGCGAAGAAGTAGACGGTCGTGAGGTCGTTGATGTCGCGACCGAAGTTGAAGGCATCGACCCGCACGCCGCTGTCATCGAAGTCCAGGTTGACCTCGCGGTCCGCCTTGGCGAGCCCGCCGGCCACCACGACATCGCGGTACCACTCGATGGTCGCCGGCTGGCCGGGCTGCTGCACGGTCGCGCGCACGGCGTAGGTGCCCTCGGCCAGCGGCACCCAGTCGCCGGCGCCGCCCTCCCAGAGCGCACCGGAGAGATCGGGGTCCTCGTCTCCCTTGAAGAGGGAGAGCTTCACGTGCTCGCTGATCTTCAGCGCCGGCCGGCCAGGGCCGTCGGGGCGCAGGAACTGCATGCGGAAGAGGCCGACGGGCGCCTCCACGCGCACCTGGTAGCGAGTGCGGTGGGCCGCCGAGACCTTGAGGCCGCCGATGGCGCCCGAGTAGGGCCCCGCCAGATCGCTCTCGGTGTACTTGAGCTCGGCGCGGTAGGTGCCGGGGTCGAGTTCGAAGTCCTCGTTGCCTTCGCCGCCGCCGACCACCTCGCCCGCCTCGTCGCGGATCTTGACGCGGACCTTCTGGTTGATCGCGCGGTCGGTGTGAAAGAGGTCCAGCAGGAGCAGACCCTTGCCGGTCTCCCGGTGCGCTTCCTCGGGGGCCACCGTGCCGGAGACCTCCTTGACGATCCCGTCACCGAGGGGCGTGCCCGGGTCGGCCTCGACCTTGCCCGCTCCGTCGTCACCGCCGCAGGCGGTGAGCAGGGCGATCAGCGAAAACAGCACCAACGGCAACAGCTTGCGACGCATCCCATTCCTCCTCATTCACGCGACTCTACCCCGGATCCACGGCCCGGTGGATCGGAGCGCCGCGCCTCAGGTCGTCTCGTCCTCTTGGGGCGGGTCGTCCGCGTCGGGCAGCCCGTCGAGCCAATCCTCCCCTTCCCCCTCCCCCTCGGACGCAGCCGCCGGGGCCGGGCGGGTCAGCCGCGCCAGCGCCACCAGATCGGTGGTCTTGTCCTCGGACTCGCCGCCGGAACGGCCCTCCCAGGTCCGCACGGGCTGCGCAGGCGCGACCGCGACGCCCGCCGTGACGTCCTCGATCGCGGGCGCGGGGCGTCGCCCCGACAGGTCGACCAGGATCGCCCCGCCGTCGACCACCACGTCGGCGGCCGCGGACTCCTCCACCTCGAGCGTGAGGCTGTCCACCGAGGCCCCGTCGGCCAGCTCGAGCAGGTGCTCCCCCGTGGGTTCTCCCTCCACGAAGGGCGCCTGTTGCGCGCCCTCTTCGGTGGCTTCGAGTTCGAGCTCAGGCAGGAAATCGGTGTAGTTGGGCTGCACCTGCCCGGCGGTGGAGACCGAGTCCGCGAAGCTGAGCTCGATGGAGGCCTCGAGCGAGTCGATCACCAGCGAGGGGCCGGCCTGCGTCGAGCTGTCCTCCTGGGCGCGCGCGGGCGGGGCCTTGTGTGGCTCGGTGGGCTCCTCGTCTGCTGCGAGGTCCAGGTCGTCGGGCTCGGGGGCAGCGGGCGGCGGGACGTGCCCGGCGATCGGCTCGGCAGGCTCCTGGCGCTCCGTCGGGTCCTCCACGGCGGGGGCCGCCGCGAGGGCATCGAGCGCCGGCGTGGCCCTGCGGGGCAGCGGGGGCCGGGCGGGCTCGGTGGGCGGCTCCTCGGGCTCCTCGGGCTCCTCGGGGGGCAGCGACGGGGGCGGAGGGGCGGGGGTGTCCGCGATCGAGGCGCCCAGCGACAGCTTGGGGACGCGCATCTGCGGCTCGGTCTCGACGAAGCCGCGCTCGGCGGGCTCGTCCTGCGCCGCGACGGGCTGGGGCGAGAAGGACGGGGCGAGGTCCGCCGCCACCACCGGCTCCGGCTCCACGGGCGCGCCAGGGTCCACGAACTGGAGCCGGGCGCGGGGGCGCGGTGCGGTGATGCGCATCGGGGCCGGATCGCCGATCTCGATGGCGGCCGGTCCGCCACCCGGGGCTGCGGTGGCCCGCCGCAGGGTCTCGACGACCGCCGCGACGGTGCCCGACGCGCTGCCCGCCGGGCCCGGCTCGTCCCTCGTCGGGTTGGGCCCGAGGGAGGGGCGCACGATCGACGGCTCCTCGCCGAGCTGGGCGAACGCGTCGTCCGATGCCTCGGCCGCTGGCCGGATCGCGCCCTCGGCGTTGGCCAGGCGGTCGGCCGCTGCGGCCTCCTCGAGCGCGTGCTCGATCTCTTCGGGGCTCGTGACCCGGGTGGGCGCTTCGCCGTCGGGCTCGGCCTCCGGCTCGGGCGGCAGCTCGGGTGGGGGCTGCACCCAGGTCTCCGGGCCCGCCGGTTCGAGGTCCAGCTCGGACTCCTCGCCCTCGACGGGATCGGCCGAAGCCTCCAGCCAGTCACCGGGCACGTCCGCAATGGAGTCCACGGGACCCGATTCCTCGACCGAGTCGAGGTCCGCCAGGAGCTCCAGCGACACGCCGGAGCGCGGGTTCGGCGGGCCCTGGCCTTCGGCGAAGAGCAGGTCGTCGAGGCTCGCGTCGACGGGCTCAGCGCCCTCCATCGCGAGTTCGAGGGACTCCGCGCCGAGCTCGAGCTCGAGGCTCTCGAGGCCGCCCTCGCCGCCCGGCCAGACCGAGCGCCCCCCCGAATCGACGGGCGGGCACCACTCCCCGGGAAGGACCTCGATCGGCGGGATGCGAGGCACGGGCCACGCGGGAACGATCTCGGCCAGAACCGGACGCCAGAGCGCGGCCGGGGCGGCGGGCTCCTCGTCCAGGCTGCTCGCGGCCAGCTCGCCCGAGTCCGACGGTTCGTCCAGGGCGGTCGGTCGGGGGCTGGGCCCGGTCGGGACCTCGTCGGGCTCGTCGGGCGGCGGCGCGGCGGGCTCCCGTTCGGCGACCGCGGGCTCGATGGAGGAGTCTTCGTCGGCGGGCGCAGCCTCGGGGGCGGGCTCCTCTGCCGGCGGCTCCGGCTCCTCGGCCGCGAGCTCGGTGACGGGCTCCTCGTCCTCGGCGGCAGGCTCGGGGGACGCGGCGTCCTCGGGGGACTCCTCGGCCTCGACCTCCAGGCTGAGCTCGTCTTCTTCTGCGGGCTCCAGCTCCAACTCCGAGCCGTCCTCGGCTGGGGGAGCCGGCTGCTCGCTCAGCTCGTCGAGCAGGAGCTCCAGGCTGGCCTCGGCGGGGTCGGGCTCGGCGCCTTCGAGCGGGCCCTCGCCCTGCTTCTCGACGGCGTCCAGATCGAAGGAGGTGCTGAGGTCCAGGGACAAGCTGGCCTCCGACGCCTCCTCACCCACCCACGTGGCGGGCCCCAGGGAGTCGCTCACCTCGATGGCCGGCAGCGAGCCCGAGCGGACGCTGCTGGAGAGCGGCGCGGCCTCGAACTCGAGCGAGAGGGACTCGCCCGCGAGGTTGGGGTCGTAGGCGGGGATCGGATCCAGCGACAGCGACATCGTCTCGAGGCCGCGGTCGGGGTCGTAGGCCGGCAGCGGATCGAGGGTCAGCGTCTCGAGGGGCAGGCGGTTCGCGATGACCTGGGCCGGGGTCGGCAGGCCGCCGTGCAGGATGGGGTCCGCGCTGCGGGTCGTGGACTCGCCGCTGAGGCCCTCGTCGAGCGTGGGCACGAAGCTCTGGTCGGCGAAGGAGGGCGCCTCGACCCGCTGCGCACGGGGCCGGCGACGCCGCCAGGCCGACGCGCCCGCGCCGGCTCCGGTCTTGCTCCGCTGCTTGTTCCACACCACGGGGCGCATCTTCAGCGCCCCCCTGGATGCCTGTCAAACAACGAGGCCGGTGCAGTGGCCCTGCGACGAGGCTTCAGCGGAGGTAGCCGAGCCGCTCCAGCTGGGTCTCGAGCTCCGGATCCGCCCCACCGGTCGCGCGGGGCGTGGGCTCCAGCGGCGGCCCGTAGCGCGCCGCCTCCTCGAGGCACTCCTGCCAGACCCGCCCGTCCAGACCCGCCGGCACATGCAGGCCCGCCCAGGCGAGCAGGGTGGGGCCCACGTCGGCGACGTGCGGCTCCTGCGGGGATCCGG
>JAJDAI010000551.1 GCA_029261955.1 Deltaproteobacteria bacterium
GAGTGGCCGGCCGAGGTGCTCGCGAGGGCCCAGTCCTCGACCCAGGAGGAGCTGCTCGGCGGGCCGAGCCCCGTGCCCCACGACGGCAGCGCCCTGGCCGTGGTCCGCGGGCGCCTGCGCCGCTCCGGCCTCGTCGAAGCCGGCCGCCTGCTGCCCGTTCCGCCCGCGATGCTGGCTCAGGTGATGGCCGAGCAGCGACCCGGCGGGCCCATCGAGCTGAAGCCCCCCGAGCCCGAGGAGCCCGAGGAGCCCGAGGAAGAGCCGGAGGAGGACCCGCTCGAGCAGGGCCTGGAGGAGGACTTCGGCCTGGAGGAGGACGAGGTCGAGGAGGGCTTCGGCATCGAGGGCCACCACCACGACCCGGTCGAGCCCGGCTCGCTGGGCGACGACGCGCCGGCCGACGCCGCAAGACACGACGTGCTCGCCCCCTGGCCGCGCTGGCTCGACGCCGTCGCCGACCTCGCGGTGCGCGACGAGGCGCCCGACGATCCCGAGCCGGTGCACGGCCTCTGCGAGCTCCAGGACGGCCTGCCCGCCCGCTTCCTGAGCGGCTGGCTGACCCCCGACCTGTCCATCGGCCGTTGGGGCGCGCCGCGCGGCCTGGGCGATCGCTCGCGCGTCGGCCAGGACGTCGTCAGCGCCTTCAGCGGCCTCTTCGCCGCGCTGATGCTGGTCGCCCTCGGCCTGCTCGCGGCCCGCACCGTCGGCGCCCTCATCGGCACCGAAGCCGCCAGCATGGAGCGCCCGCCCGCGGTGCGCGCCGTGCCGACGGTGTCCTTCTGCTCCGACTCCAACCCCGCCTTCGTGGACGCCCTGGAGTGCTGGACCGAGCGGCTCGCGTCCCCGGACCTGGGCCCCATGGACTTCCCCTGCGCCGCCGAACCGGTCGAGCCGATCGAGCTGCGTGCGCGCTGGTGCGGCCTCCAGCACCGCGGACCCACGGGCGCGTCCCTGGCCGACGAAGCCCTCGCCCGCGCCTGCTACCAGGTGCTCGGCGAGCCCGACCAGTACACGCTGGGGCCGGACAAGCCGGACACGAAGGCCTTCTTCTTCTCACCCCAGCTCGAGATCAGCGAGCTGGTCGATCTGCGCCGCGACCTCACCCAGGACTGCGACCGCTGCGAAGAGGACGCCCGCGCCCGCGTCCGCCGCCTGGCGGCCGTGACCTGGGTCGCGCCGCAGCTCCGCTCCGCCGAGCTGGGGCTGCCGGCCTCGGGCTGGGACCCCGACCAGTGCCCCGCGCCGATGAAGAAGAGCGTGCGCAAGGTCTGGAGCATCGGCGAGGAGGACAGCACCTTCCCCTACGAGCCCTACGACGCCGCGCGCTTCGGCCGCCTGGCGAGCGAGGTGGGCGGCACGCGACCCGACGAGTGGGCCTGCTACGCCGCGAACCAGGGTTCGGCAGACCGTGTGCAGCTCGCCACCGCGCTGGAGGGCGTCCGCGTGCTGGCGCCCGCCGGCTTCACGGCCGAGGGCACCGAAGGCATCGTCAGCCAGCTCGGCTTGCACGCCCTGCTGCTCGGCGAGGTGCGCGGCGAGCCCGGCCAGGCCGCCTGCGCCCGCCTGGTCCAACAGGAGCTCGCCGCGGCGACTTCGGTGCACCCGCTGCTCGGGGTCGAGTCCGACGACTTCGCCGGCCTCTGCGGCCAGGTCTGCGGCGGCTACTTTGAGGTCGCGAGCACGGCGGAGGCCTGGCACAGCCGCCGCGCCGACCTGAACCTCTGTGTCGCGGGCGTCGCCGGCAAGCGGGCCCCCGAGCGGGTCTGCCGCGGCACCGTCCTGAGGACCCCGCGCACCCCGGACGAGCGCGCGCAGCGCCGCCGCGAGGGACGGCAGGACGCCGCGGAGCTGGCGCTGGACTGCGAGACCGAGATCGAAGAGGCCCCGCCCCTGCCCGTGGGCGAGACCGGCCGGAAGTGGGGCGTCGGCGGCGTGCTCTTCGACCCCGAGAAGGCAGCCCTCGGCGGCGACACCTACTCGATGCCCGACCCCATCGCGGCCTGCGCGCTCCAGCTGATCGTCCAGGAAGACCTGAGCGCCGCGGGCCTGCCTCCGCTGCTGCCCGAGGGCACGACGGCGGAGACCTTCGGGGACTCGGTCGAGACCCTGGCCGGCCGCCTCGCCCGCCGCTCCGCCACCGAGCAGCGCTCCCGCAGCGTCTGCGAGGAGGTCGGTGCCGTCTGCTTCGCCAGCGCCGCGCTCATGGTCAAGGCCGACCAGCTGCTCTGGGAGAGCGCCACCGAGCTGGCCCGCCGCGACACCGGCGAGTCGCTGGCCATCACGATGGGGCCGAGCCTGGAGCGCTGGTACCGCGACCGCTGCGACGACCGGCGCGCCACGGGCGACATCGCCCAGCAGCGCGCCGACTGCAGCGGGGGCTGGCGCAAGGCCGGCTACAGCCGCACCTGCGCGGTGCTCTGCGAGAGCGGCGCGCCCAACTACCTGCTCGCCGCACGCTACGCCGACCCCTCGGCCCGCCTCGACTCGGCCTTCGAGCTGTCCACCTGGTCGCACCTCTGCGCCGGCCTGGAGGACCTCTGGGGCGGCAAGGGGGAGGCCGAG
>JAJDAI010000552.1 GCA_029261955.1 Deltaproteobacteria bacterium
CGCCGCTGGACTTCCGCGGCAAGGAAGACGTGGCCGTTCGCTGGTTCGAGAAGCGGATCGACTCGGGCATCTGCGCCGAAGCGCACCAGCTCTACGTCTCCACCACGAGCCCCGACCCGGCCGGCGACGGCTGGGAGCTGCTCGCGGAGCTGCCGCTGCCCGGCGAGTCCTGGGGCAGCTCGGCCTGGCACGACCTCAGCGCCTACGCCGGCGCGGACCGCGTCTTCCTGGCGCTCTACTACGAGGGCGGCGCGGCCGGCCGCTGGCAGGTGGACGACTTCTACGTGGGCGAGCCCCTGGCCGACATCCAGCTGGAGACCGTCGCCGCCCTGGTCGAGCCCGTAGGCCCCGGCAGCAGCGACGTCGAGCTCTCGGTGGAGCTGATCAACGCCTCGGACCTCTACGGCGCACCGGAGCTCACCGCGACGCTGACCACCGCGGACGAGAACCTGACCATCACCTCGGGCGAGGCGACCGTCGCCGCCCTGGCTCCCGGCGCCTCGGCGGCCCCCTCGGCCCCCTTCCTCTTCGACATCGGCGCTGCGCACCCCGACAACGCCTTCCTCGACTTCGCCATCGTCCTGGAGGACGGCGCGGAGCACAGCTGGACCGTGCCCGTGCGCGTCCTGCTCGGCCAGGAGTCGAGCGTGCGGGTGGACTACACCGCCATCGGCTTCGCCGAAGCCGAGTTCGAGCTGGGCTACGGCTACGAGGCGTCCCCGGACTTCGCGATCGCGGCCGACTCCGTGGACCTCGCCGGCTTCTGGCAGATGACCATCACGGACCACGCCGCCGTCCTGCCCCCGGGCCCCGGCCCGCGCCGCTGGTTCCTGCGCGCGAGCCGCAACAACGGCTTCGAGGTCACCCTGGATGCCGTCACCTTCACCGTGGGGGGCGAGGAGTACACGGCCGACCTCGGCGGCGGGCCCGTCGCCCTGCCCGAACCGGGGGAGGAGCTGCTGATCTACATCCCGGATCCGCCGCAGCTGAGCGTCTCCGCCTACGAGACCGACCCCTCGCCGCCCATGCCGGGCCAGTCCGTGCTCGTCGAGGACCTCATCCTCCAGAACGACGGCCACGCCACCGCGGGCCCCGTCACCTGCGGCATGGGCAGCTCCGACCCGCACGTGGCCAACGTGAGCAGCGACCCCGTCACCTTCGGCGCCGACCCCATCGAGGCCGGCGGGGTGGGGGAGGCCGAGGGCGGCTTCAGCCTCGACCTCGACGCCGCACACATCGACAACAGCCCCGTCGCGCTGACCCTGGTCTGCCTCGACGGCGCCGAGACCTTCGCTTTGCCCTTCCTGCTCGACGTGCCCTACGCGCACCCGACGGTCAGCAGCTGGGCCATCGACGACTCCTCCTGCCCCGCCTGCGACGACGACGCCGTCTTCGACGCCGGCGAGCTGGTCGAGGTCCGCCTGATCGCCACGAACGACGGCGCCTTCGACACCGCCGGCCCCGTCACCGCCAGCATCAGCGTGGGCACCGGCAGCACGGCGGCCTTCACGATGGACGCCACGGCGGAGCTGAGCTTCGGCGACGATCCGATCGCTGCCGGCGCGTCGGTGACCTCCTCCGAGGGCTTCTCCGTGGCCCTGGGCCCGGACGTGCTGATGGGCGACACCATCGTGCTCGACGTCGTCTTCGAGTCCGGCGGCGATGTGTGGACCGAGGAGGCCCTGCTCGAGGCCGTCGGCCTCGACTGGATCGACTGCCCCGAAGACGACGACCCGCAGTACGACGTCGTCGGCAGCGGGACCTTCGACATCCGCTCCTGCGACTTCCGCAGCGACGGCACCATGCTCCAGGTCCGCCTCGACTCGTGGACCGAGTTCTCGCCCACGGCGCAGCTCGTCGACTTCTTCTTCTTCGAGGCGCCGAACATGTTCAGCGTCGAGAGCGTGGGCGGCAACGCCGACTTCGAGACCGGCTGTGTGTTCGACAACGAGCCGCCCGACCCCATCACGATCTACCCGGAGGTCGAGCTCTCGCTCACCACGGCGACCGTGCGCCTCGCCATCGCCGACCTCGGCGCCATCGGCAACAACACCCAGGTCGCCTTCGGCGCGGGCTCCTGCCCCGGCGACTACTTCTGCGACCTGTACCCCGGCCCCCCGACGCTCTTCTTCGACCTCGAGGCCGGCTCCTACAACTGCGACGGCGCGTCCTTCATCCAGATCAACTGGCCTTCGCCCAACTGAAGACCGTTTCGGGGGCGCCAGCTCCTGCTGCTATGCTCTAGATCCGAGGCTCCACGCACCAGGAGCCACATTGAGCCGAGTTGTGGTGTGAGCGCGGAGCGAAGATGACGGACCACGCCCTGGTTCCCTACGAGCCCGTCGTTGAGGTGATCGATGCACCTCGAGGCACGCCGGAGGACGAAGCGATGATGAAGGCCCTGCCGGATGGCTACCACCTGGCACTCTCGGTGTCGCAGTCCCTGTGGACCGATCTGCTGGGCGAGGCCCTCCCGATCCAGGTCGGTCAGGGCGACTTCGATCTCGTGGAGCAGAGCCGCAAGCTTCTGAACGCGGCCGAAGATCAGGTCAAGGGCCTGCTCACGGGCCCGATGGAGACCCTCGACGCGGCCCCGGTGCTCGGCAACGCGTTGGTGCGCGGCGCCCGAGGGCGGGCGAAGTCGGTCGTGAAGCGCGGCCGCGATCTGGCCAGCCGCACCGTGCGCGAGCAGGTGCAGATCCGCGGCAAGTGGCGTGCGAAGGTGGACAAGGAGGGCAGCTCCTTCAACTACCACCAGGGCGCCGTCACGCTGAACGCCCGTGCGCGGGTCGAGGTGGAAGGCCGCGCGCTCCTCTTCGGTGAGCAGTTCGAGATCCCCTTCGCGATCGGCCGAGCGCTGGACGCCACCGCCTCGCTCTCCAACGTCGTCTTCAACCGCGGCGTCAAGCAGCTCGAAGGCCAGATCGGCGACGTGAGCCTGAGCCTCGGCGACAGCCTGCCCATGCGCCTGCTCAAGACCCTGGGCGATCGCCTGATCGAGAAGCAGATCGACCGCTTCAACCCGCTGCCGCTGATCCCGGGCTCGACGCTCGAGAACATGATCACGCCCGGCGACGGCCCCCTGAAGCTGTCCGCCGGCATCGACGACCTCCAGGTCGGCATCAACCAGAACGACCTGACCCTCTCCGTGCGCTTCGCGTTCAAGGGGAGTGGCGTCGCCGCTTGAGCTTCAAGCTTCGAATCGAGGGCGCAGTCGCGCTCCTCAGCATCGACAACCCGGCCCGCGGAAACGCGCTGACCCCCGCCATGATGGCGGAACTGGCGTCGATCCTCGACAAGCTGGCGGGCGCCGTCGGCGCGCTCGTGCTTCGGGGCTCCGGCGACCGCGTCTTCTGCGCGGGCTACGACCTGAGCCACCTGGGCGACGTCCAGGTGGACGGGGACGAAGCGGGAACCTGGGCCGATCGCTCCCCTGAGCTGATGCTGGTCGTGGACGCGGTCCGCGCCTTCCCGGCCCCGATCATCGCCTGCCTCAACGGCCACGCCATCGGGGGCGGTGCGCTCCTGGCGAGCCTCTGCGACCTGCGCGTCGCGCGCCCCGGCGTGCGCTTCCAGGTCCCTGCGGCCCGGATCGGCGTCATGTATCCGCTCCAGGGCCTGCGCCGGATGGTGGCCCTGATCGGCCTGGGCCGCGCCGCCCACGTGCTGCTCCTGGGCGACTCCATCGACACCGAGCGCGGCACCATCTGGGGCCTCTACGACGACGTCGTCCCGGCCGAGGAGGTGGAAGCCCGCGCGCTGGAGATCGCCGGGGAGATCGCCGCCAACGCCCCCCTCGCCACGGCGGGCATGAAGGCCCTGCTGAACGCGATCGAAGAGGACATGCCCTCGGACGCGGTCGCGGCGCTGCACGCCAGCTGGACTCAGCGTTGCCTGAGCAGCACCGACCTCGCCGAGGGCATCGCCGCCGCCCGCGAACGCCGCCCGCCGGCCTTCTCGGGACGCTGAGTTGGGCGGGCTGCGCGCACCGATCCTGAGCCCCACCGGGGCCGGGCTGTTCTTCGAGCGCGACGGAGCCCTCTCCTGGGCCGACGGCCTGCTCGTGCCGCCCGACGGCGCGGGCGAGCCGATGGCGGACGTCCTCCTGATCCCCGGCCTCGTCGACGCCCACGTTCACCTGCCGCAGTATCGGGTGCGTGGCCGCTTCCAGGAGGCCCTTCTCCCCTGGCTGCGCGAGCACATCTGGCCCGAGGAGGCTCGCTTCGGGGAGCGCGCCTACCGCGAGGGGGTCACGAGCGAGTTTCGGGACGGCCTGATCGCGGCCGGAACCACCGCCGCCCTCGTCTACGGCGCCCCTTCGGCCGACACGGCCCACGCCGTGCTCCGAGACCTCGCCCCGCTCTGCATCCGCGGGGGCGACGTCCTCATGGATCGCAACAGCCCCGAGGACCTGCTGCGCGACACCGAGGACGCGCTGGAGACCAGCCGCCAGCACGCCGAGGGCTACGGCGAGCGCTACGTCCTGACCCCCCGCTTCGCCCCGACCTGCAGCCCGCGGCTCATGGCCGGCTGCGGGTCGATCCTCGCGGTGCGGGACGTCGGCCTCCAGACACACCTGGCGGAGAACCTGGATGAGGTCGCGTGGGTCGCCGAGCTGCACCCCGATCGGCGCTCCTACACCGACGTCTACGCCCACTTCGGCCTGCTCGGCCCGCGGAGCGTCTTCGGGCACTGCATCCACCTCGACGACCAGGACCTGCAGCAGCTCGCCGACTCCGGCTCCTGGGTGGCCCACTGCCCGACGAGCAACATCGCCCTGGGCAGTGGCCGCATGCCCCTGGAGCGCCACCTCGCGGCCGGCGTGAACGTCGCCCTCGCGACGGACGTAGGCGCCGGCCCGGACCTCTCGATGCTCGACGTGATGCGCAGCTTCCTCGAAGTCCACGAGGGGGCCGCCGAGGTCAGCCCCGGCCAGGCCCTGCGCCTCGCGACGCTCGCGGGCGCCCGGGCGATGGGGGAGGGGAGCCAGCGCGGCGTCCTGCTCCCAGGCCGCGCTGCCGACGTGGTGGCCGTCCGGATCCCCGGCGGGGTCGGCCGCGGCGAGTCGGGCGAGGCGGCCCTTCGCCGGGCCCTCTTCGCCTTCGAAGGCCGCTACGAGGAGGCCATCGCGGGGGTGTGGGTGGCGGGCGAGCGTCTGCGTTGAGAACGACGAAGGCCGGCACGAGGCCGGCCTTCGAAGACGCTTGAAGTGGTGGGCAGAGAGGGAATCGAACCCCCGACACGGGGATTTTCAATCCCCTGCTCTACCGACTGAGCTATCTGCCCGTGCGACCGGCGAACCGACCGACTGCCCTTTGGAGGCGGGCCGGAATGTAATGGCCCCACTCCGGGGGTGTCAAGACGCGGGTCGTCTTCCCCGCGCAACACCGGCAAAAGGCGGCCGTTTCGCGTCGGCTTGCTGCCCCGAGAGGTTCCTCTATAGTGCGCCGGATGCGGCTCCCAGGCCTTCTTTTTGCCCTGCTCCTGCTCGCCCCCCTCACGGGCTGCGAGAACGTGTGCGATCGCATGTGCGACGCGCAGGCCGACCTCATGGAGCGCTGCTTCTCGGACTGGGAATCGTCCTGGCAGGAGGAGAGCTACGCGAACCGGGAGGAATTCTCGGATCGCTGCTACGCGGTCTGGGGCGACGAGCTCGATTCGCTGGACGAAGACAGCACGGATCACCAGGAGTTCTCCGATCGGTGCGCGCGCGGACTGCAGCGCGCGCAGTCGGACATCGACTGCGAGAGCCTGCTGCTCGTTGAACCCTGAGGCGGCTTGCCTTAGTATGGCGCGGCCTCACGCTCAGCGAGGCTCGTAACCCCTCGATTTGCAAGAGGTTCTCGATGATTCGCTCCTGGCGCCTCCTCGCCCTGCTCGCCGCCCTCTCGCTCGCCACCACTGGCTGTGACGACGACTGCGACACCTTCTGCGCCAACCAGGGCGACTTCATCGACAGTTGCCTGCCTGAGTTCGATCAGGCCTGGGGCGACGTCGGCGACGGCGAGTGGAGCGGCAAGTCCGACTTCGAAGACGGCTGCACCGAGCAGATCGACGACGAGATCGAGCGTCGGGTCGAGGAGACCTGCACCGACGAGGACACGCGCTCCGAGTGCGAGACCACCATCAAGGAAGGCATCGTCACCGCCTGCGGCGACTCCATCCTCGACTTCCAGCGGTCCTGCTCGGACTACTGGCGTTCCACCACAGACTTCACGCCCGAGTCCTTCGATCCCGGCGACCGCCCGGACCCCGAGGCCGACGACGACGACTCGGCTTCGGACGACGACGACTCGGCTTCGGACGACGACGACTCGGCCGCGGACGACGACGACTCGGCGGACGACGACGACGCAGCGGACGACGACGACTCCGCGGACGACGACGACGCGGCGGACGACGACGACTCCGCAGACGACGACGACGCGGCGGACGACGACGACTCTGCGGCGAGCGACGACGACGACTCTGCGGCGAGCGACGA
>JAJDAI010000553.1 GCA_029261955.1 Deltaproteobacteria bacterium
GTGCGCTACGACCTCGACTGGAATCCGGTCTGGAGCGCGCCCTACGAGGCGGGCTCCGCGATCCTCCACGCGCCGGCCCTGGTCGACGACGCGCTGCTCCTGGGCACCGCCACCGACTCGATCATCTCCATCGCGGTCGCCGACGGCGTCTGGCGCTGGACCTTCAAGCATGAGGTCGCTCGCGGCTCGCAGGACCTCGCGATCCTCGGCGCGCCGACACCCGTCGTCGTGGGCGCCGAAATCGTCAGCGGCTTCTCCGATGGCGCCGTTGTGGGCCTGGACCGGGACACCGGCGTGCAGCGCTGGATCGCGCAGGTGGGCGGCGGCAAGTTCCCGGACGTGCAGGCTGAAGCCGTGCCTCACGGAGATCTCGTGCTGCTGGGAGCCTTCGGCGGCCCCGTGGTGGGCCTGGACGCGCGAACGCACGCCGAGCGCTGGCGAAACGAAGACGCGGGCGCGAGCGCGACCATGCTGCTGGCCGGTGGCTCGCTCTACACCTCGGACGCGCGCGGACGCGTGCAGGCGCTCAACCCGGACACCGGCGAGACCGAGTGGACCTGGGAGCTCGAGGACAAGCAGTTCGGGCCTCCGGTTCGTGCCGGCGGCTGGGTCCTGGTCGGCGATGTGGGCGGCACCGTCTACGCGCTGGACCGCTTCGAGGGCACCGAAGCCTGGCGCTTCCGGCCCAACGACGGGACGCGCCTCGCCGGCGTGGCCGCGGCGCCCGCCGTCGTCGGCCGCCAGGTTCTGTTCCCGAGCGCGGCCGGCACGCTGTACTCGCTGGTCGCGGAGCCGGGCTCCGAAGCCGACCCCAGCGAAGAGCCGTCGAAGCGCGGCGATCGCGTGATCGGCTGGTAGCCGATCGCGTGCTCGACTGGTAGCGAGCCCGCGGGCGGCCGACAGCCGCCGTCGTCACGAAGACTGAGGACCATTCGGGCAACAGCTCGGCTGTTTCTCACTTCGTGTCCCAGACCCGAGTTTACATAATACATCTTATGCGACGTTGTTCATGGGCTCCGCGGGGGGCCCTCCCCAGCGGCTGCGTGGGCTCGAGGCCATCCGCGGGCTCTCTGTGATTCCGGATGCCGGCTTTGTGCGCGCGCATCCGCGAGCTCCGCGGTTCCAGACGCGCGCAGCCCACGCGGACCCCAGAACGCCAAAGACCCCGCCGCAGTTGCGACGGGGTCTTTGGAATCTGGTGGAGCACGGGGGGATCGAACCCCCGACCTCAGCAATGCGAATGCTGCGCTCTCCCAACTGAGCTAGTGCCCCACGGAGCCTTGTTCTGGGAGTGCTGGCGAGCCAGCGCCGCGATAAATACTCAAGGGCTCGCGACCTGTCAACGGACGCGATGCGCCTTCAGTGCATGCGACGGTACACGCCGACCACGACGCCGATGACGTTGACCTCGCGGAACTCCGATGCGGCCACGTAGATCGGCGCCATCGTGTCGTTCGCGGGCTGGAGTCGAATGCGCAGCCCTTCGCGGTAGAAGCGCTTCACCGTGGACTCGCCGTCCACCATCACGACCGCGATCTCACCGTCGCGCACCGTCAGCTGCTTCTGAACGAACAGGTAGTCACCCGGCAGGATCCCGTCGTTGATCATCGACTCGCCGTAGACGCGCAGCGCGAAGACCATCGCGCCACCCGGCACCATGCACTGGTCGACCCGGAGCGTCTCATCGCGATTCTCGATGGCCAGGGCCGGCAAGCCGGCGGCGACGCTGCCGTAGACCCCGATCTCGACCATCTGCCCGGGATCGGGCTCGTTGTCTGCCTTGTCCAGACCCAGCTCGCTCTCGGCCAGGTCGGTCAGGACCACGGCGCGAGCCAATGCGCCCTTGCCAGCCGCGCCCACGCGACCCAGGTATCCCTTGCGAAGCAAGGCCTTGACGTGGTCACTCACGCCGTTGGTCGACTTGATCCCCATCGCGTCGCCGATCTCGCGGTACGAGGGCGTGACGCCGTCTTCCTGCTGACGACGGTGGATGTATTCGAGGATGGTTCTCTGGCGCTCGGACAATCCCCGCATGACAGACCTCTTTCGGTTCCGCGCTCCCGGCTGGGGCCGCGCCTGAAGTTTTGTTCAGTACAGAACAGATGTACAGCGCCTGTCAAGAGGGTTGTCTCGAAGAGAGGCCCCGTCGGCGTGCTACATTTCGCCGCCTCTGAGAGCCCCTGAATGTCCTTCGTCTCCCGCACCATGCCGCCGCCGAACGCCGGCTTCCGACTGGAGCTCACCCGGCTCGGCCGGGCGCTGCTCGGGGTCTACGTCGCCCTCTGGGCGGGCCTGCTGGTCTTGGAGACGCTGCTGCCGGCAGGCTGGGGCCTCTCGACCGTGTCGCTGTCCCTGGGGCCCGCTGGCTTCGAGGTGCCGACGCCGTTTTCGGTGTCGGAGGTGCTCGTGCTGCATCCGCCGGCAGCTGGCGCGCCCGGCGGCCCCGGCTTCAGGCTCTGGCAGCTGGTCACAGCGCCCTTCTTCCATCCGCCCGCGGGGATCTCGACGCTGGTGCTGGGCATCCTGGGCTTCGTCTTCTTCGCGGCGCCGGTGGAGCGGATGCTGGGTCAGCGCGGCTTCCTCAAGCTCTGGGCTGTCTCCTGCGCGGGCGCGGTGGTGATGGCCTGCCTGTTCGGGCCGCTCGTCCACCCGACCGGCGTGCACTTCGGCTTCGGCCCGGCCGTGCTGGCCATCATGCTCGTGCACTGCCTGATGACGCCCAACGCCATCGTCCCGTTCTTCCTCGTGCTCCAGGTCAAGATGCGGTGGATCGCCATCGGCATCGCCGCGCTGGTCGTCGTACGAACGCTCTCGCTCAACTCACCGCTGGGCGGTGGACCGGTCGCGGGCGGCTACGAGCTCGGGGGGCTGCTGGCCGGCTGGCTCTGGTGGCGCTACGGCGACGGCCTGGACATCCGGAAGATCCGCCGCCGTCGCAAAGCCCGCCGCCTGCTCAAGGTCGCCGTGGACGAGGCCCTCGGGCCCGATCACGACGAACCGATCTTCCACTAGGCACCCCGTGAACCCCAACCTCAGCCCGGACACCCCGTGAGCGACGGACGCGGCTCCTGGAGCGGCCCCCGCATCGGCAACGTGATGCTGGGCCCCCAGCACACGCCCAAGGTGATCCGCGAGGTGCTGATCGTCACGGCGGTCGCGTTCCTCGTGCAGGCGCTGTTCGGGCTGATGGCGCCTGGCGGGCCCGGTCAGCTGCCGGCGATCGTGGAGTACGGCGGGCTGCGGCCTTCCTGGGTCGTGCGCGGCGCGATCTGGATGCCGCTGACCTCGCTGCTGCTGCACGGCGACCTCGGGCACCTGTTCGGGAACATGTTCTTCCTGTGGATGTTCGGGTCGCCCGTGGCCGAGATGCTCGGTCGGCGGCATTTCCTGCTGCTCTACGTCGGCGGTGGGCTGCTCGGTGGCCTGCTCGTGACGGCCGCCTCGGCGCTGCTGCTGTTCTTCCCCATGGCGACGGGCTGGGTCTCGTGGGACGTGCCGACGATCGGGGCTTCGGGCGCCGTCTTCTCCGTCGTGGCCGTCTACTGCTTCAGCTGGCCCAAGAAGACGATCAACCTGCTCTTCGTGCCCCTGGTCTTCGAGGCCCGGTGGCTGCTGGCGCTCGAGTTCCTCACGGAGTTCGGCTGGGCGACGGGCTCCGTGAACCACGCCTCGCACCTCGCCGGAGCCCTCATCGGCTGGCTCTACGTGCGCTGGCTGCGGGGCAAGCCGGCCCCGGGCTCGTCCCCTCCCCCACCCCGTCGCCCCCGGCTGCGCGTCGTGCGCGGCGGCGACGACCCGGTCTACCACTGAGGCGTCGGTTGGCCCTGGCACTGGCCAGCGCGCTGCTGCTGGTGGCTCACGTCGCGGCGCAAGGCCGCGCGATGGACGCGGAGACCCTCACGCTCTCGGAGTGCCTGGCGGACGAGGCGGCCTGCGTCGGCATCGAGCTCGCCCTGGGCTACCTGCCGGTCCTGTCCGTTCAGGACGACGGGGTCCTGGTGCAGGGGCCCCGTCGGCGCATCCTGCTCGCCGGGCAGTCCGGCGAGGGCTTGCGGCCCCGGCTTTCTGAGGTGAGCGTCCGGGGGACCTTCGAGGGCCACGACACCATCCGGGTGCACGAAGCGCTGACGCATCGCTGGCGC
>JAJDAI010000554.1 GCA_029261955.1 Deltaproteobacteria bacterium
TTCCGCCTGGCAGAACGCCGAACGGGAGAGGGGACGCGGCCCGAAGGTCGCGTCCCCTCTCCCGTTTCGGAGGGCAGGCCTGCGGGGTGGGTGCTCCGTCGGCACCCCCCTGCGCAGCCTCAGCGCTCTAGTACTCGAACATCTGGTAGCCGAAGCCGACCTGCAGCGAGCCGCTGGTCCAGTCGTTGGCGATCTCCATCCAGTACTCGGCGTGGCAGGTCTGGGCGAAGTAGCCGCCCATCAGGTAGCAGATGCTGTCCAGCGAGTTTCCGGCGAGCTCGTTGAGCACGCCGCCGTTGGCGGGAGCGGACGGAGCGGACGGAGCAGGCGGCGGCGCGTTGCCGCCGGACAGGGTCGAGTTGAAGTTGCCGCCGGTGCCGGACTGGCAGGTCCCGCTGGTGTTGAGGGGATCAGCCTGCGGCCCGAAGAAGCTGGTCTGGGACTGCGGGACGAGCGGTGCGAAGAGGTTGGACGCCGACGCGGCGGCGGGCAGGAGAATCAGGGCGGCGAGCAGGGCGGGGATGATGGCGATGCGGGTCATGTTGGCTCCGGGGTGGTTGCCGGCTCCCGTTTGGGGGGCGGCGGTTTGTGCTTCATTGACAGAGCAGGCTCCGTGCCAATTTCTGCAATCGGCAGTCGCAGCGGCTGCGTCCACGCTTTTTTGATCTCCGCTCCATTCGCCAGGTCGGACAATCCAATTATTGTCATGGCAAAGCGATGACACTGGCATGCTGTTGTGAGCGCGCGCGGGGGGGACAGGCGCGGCACCTCGACTCCCGCGCTCGCGGCGTGGAGAGGGGCCGGGGGGGGTGAGCTGGGGGCGAGGGAGGTTCAGCCCCCCGCCAAGCAGCACGTCACCGCGCGCCCAGAGGGCGTCGCGGTGACGTGGGTGCTCCGGTCGAACCGGGCGGGCTTGTGGGGGCGGCTCAGGGGGACGGCTCTGTGGGGGCGTGGACCGGGCTGATCGGCGCGCTGAGCCCGGCGGACTTCTCGCCTCCCCACCGACGACGACGACACCGGGATCGGCCTTGCTGGGAGCGCGGACCGGCTCAACGGGGGTGGCCCGCGCAATCAGGCCCGGCGGAGGGCGCGAAACGCGGCGAGCTGGTCGTCGTTGAGCACTTCGCTCGCCTCGGCGTCGGTCGCGTCGAACAGGTAGATCATGTCGGCCTGGACCTCGGAGGGGACGCCGCCCTCCATCGCATCGAGCTGCAGCGCCAGCACCGAGTCGATCTCCTGGGCCGCGAGCCGCACCACGACCTCGACCTGCTCGTCGCTGAGGCCCACCTCGTCGGCCAGGACCGAGATCGCGGCGCTCATGTCGTCCATCACGCGGTTCCGCATGGCCTCGACCACCTCGTCCCGGGCTTCCTGCTGATCCTCGGTCGACGGAGGCTGGATGAAGGCGGGCGGCGACGGGGCCTGTGGGGCTTGTGGGGCCTGGGCGACCGGGGCAGGGGCTGCGGGGCGGGGCGCGACCGGCCGGATCACCTGCGCCACGGGGCGGACCTCGGCCTCCGCCAGCGGGGCAGCGGGGGCGGCAGCGGGCACGGCGACGGAGGCGACCTGGACCGCCGG
Source organism: Deltaproteobacteria bacterium (assembly GCA_029261955.1). Taxonomy (GTDB): domain Bacteria; phylum Myxococcota_A; class UBA796; order UBA9615; family UBA9615; genus CALCXL01. The sequence continues at coordinate 1,579 of JAJDAI010000554.1, forward strand.
GAGGGGCGAGACGGGCCCGGACCGCATCTCCAGCGCGTAGGCGAGGCCTGCGGCGCAGACGAGCAGGGCCGCCAGGGCCGAGAGGCTGCGCGACGCCGCGCCGCGAACAGCGGGCCGGGCCGTTGTGGCGGGGGCGGGGAGTCGGGCGGAGGCAGAGCGGATGTTCGAGGGACGGGTCATGGCGGCTCCGGGGGCTGGCGGGTTCGTCCCGCGGCGGCGTCTGCTCCCTGGTGTTTCCAAGTCCCGTGCCACCTCCGGCCCTGTGGCGCGGCCGAGGGTGCAACCACCGGATCAGAAAGGAGAAACCGCTGAGAGCGGCCCTCCCAGCCTGTCTCCGCGTCAGACGCAGGCCGCCCATCAAGTCATGCCAAAGTCAGGACGTTTGCTGCTATTGTCGCTCCATGAAGAGTGACGATCGTTCGATGCTGGAGCTCGTCCGGGACCTGGAGGGTCGGCTGCAGCCGGTGCCGGCCCGCGCGCAGTTGTCCCTGTCCCGCCTCAAGGACGCCGTCCGGGGCGCGAGCAGGACCGAGTCGGAGCTGCGCCGCTACCGCGAGCTGCTGCGCCGCATGGTGGAGTCGTCAGCCGACGAGGGCCTGAAGCCCGTCGCGCTGGGGACCTTGCACGGGATGCTGGCGGCGCTGGGCGCCAAGCGCGGCTTCCTGGGGCTCGTGCACGCCGATGGCGAGCGGTCGATCATCGCGTCGGCCAACGAGCACGGCGAGCCCATCGACGCTCCCGAGGCGGCGCTGTCGAGCACGATCGTCGGCCAGGCGCTCGAGAGCGGCCGCCCCGTGGTGGCCGAAGACGCCGGCGCCGGGCCGCTGGGCGACGCCGCGTCGGTGGCGCTGCTCGCGCTGCGCAGCGTGGCCTGCTTTCCCCTGGGGGAGGGGACCCCCGTGGGCTTCGTCTACCTGGACAACGCCGATGAGTCCGGCCTGTTCGACCGCGCGGCGGTGGAGACGATCACCCGCTGGCTTCCGGTCCTGTCCTCGCGCGTGGAGCGCGCCCTGGAGAAGCAGGCGGCGGTGGGCCTCGCGGGGGTGGTCACGCGCTCACGAGCGCTTCGGGCGCAGCTGGACGAGCTGTCGCGCGTGGCCGGGCGAGACGTGCCGGTGCTCCTGCACGGCGAGACCGGGACCGGCAAGAGCTTCATCGCCCGCCGCATCCACGAAGCAAGCCGGCGGAGTCGCGGGCCCTTCGTGCACGTCAACTGCGGCGCCCTGCCCGAGTCGCTCATCGAGAGTGAGCTCTTCGGTGTCGAGGCCGGTGCGTTCACGGGGGCGAAGGCGTCGCGGCCGGGCCGGTTCGAGGCTGCGCGCGGGGGCACCTTGTTCCTGGACGAGCTGGATCTGATGCCGGCTGAGTGCCAGGTCAAGCTGCTGGTCGCGATCCAGGACCGCAAGGTGCAGCGCCTGGGCTCGAGCGCCACCATCGACGTGGACGTGCGCCTGATCTCCGCCATGAGCTCCCACCCCGACGACTCGATCGACGCGGGGCGCCTGCGTGAGGAGCTCTACTACCGCCTGGCCGTGATCGTGGCCGAGATCCCGCCGCTGCGTGAGCGCGTCGACGACGTCCCCCTGCTGGTGCGTCACGCCTTGCAGCGGGCGCAGGAGCGCTTCGAGCTGAGTGAACTCACGGTGTCCGAGGAGGCGCTGGAGCAGCTGCTCACGCACCCGTGGCCCGGCAACGTGCGCGAGCTGGAGAACGCGATCGACCGCTCGTCCCTGCTGGCCGATGGGGGCCGCATCGAGCGCATTCGCTTCGACGAGCGCCGCCGGGAGAGCAGGCCTCGACCGGTGCGGGCGGGCCGGGACCTCGCGCCGAGCCGACCCGCGCTCCGCCGGCGCCGCTACGGCATCGGGCGCGAGGAGTTCCTGGAGGCCTGGGGCGACGGCACGCAGCTGGCCGAAGAGGTCGCCGATCGGCTCGGAGTCCACGTGCGGACCGTGTTTCGGCTCAAGAAGAAGCACGTCCTCGACTGACGCGCTCGGTCAGGGCGTCACTGCACCCAACTCGCGCAGCAGCGCCGCGTGGACCTTCAGCAACCTCTCGATGTCGGCGCACCAACGAGCGATGACGCCGTTGAGCCACTCGATCCGGCCCGGCAGCAGCGTGTAGGTGGCCTCGTCGATCCAGAGCCGCTGGTTGAACTCGACCTGGAGGCCCGGCACGCCCTGCGCGACGCTGGCGTGAGCCCTCACGCCGTAGCCCGCGATGAAGGGGTCGTTGATCCAGACGGTGCCGTCCGGCTCGTCGTCCGCCTCGAATTTCGGGGGTGGGGTCTCGAGCAGCCGGGCCGTGAGCGCCTTGCTCATGGCCCGCGTCAGCTCCGCGGGGCAGGTGAGCGGGTCGCCGTCTGCCAGGGCGTCGCCCTCGAGGTCGCCCAGGTTCGAGAGCACCGCGTCGGGGCGCGCCTTCCCGAAGTCTGGCCCCCGGGGCGGCGCCGTCTCCGACATGGAGTGGCCGTCGAGGAAGAAGGCGGTGGCGGGGTCGCCGACCGCGAGCGCGAGCTCCTCGTGGTAGCGCCGGTGGTAGCGCCGCACCCGCTCCATCCGCTGGGCGGGCGTCGGGAAGCGCGCGACGTCGTAGAGATCGACCAGCTCGAAGTCCTGGTCCGGCACGACGCCGCCCTCGGTCTTCTGGCGCTCGGACCGGTTCGGGTCGGCCACGAAGCGGTGCCACGGGTAGGAGACGGTCCGCACCCCCTCCACGGCGTAGATGTCCCCGGTCCAGCCGTCCGACTGCGAGCGCAGGAAGTCCGGCGTCACGTGCGCTGCGAAGGGAGGCTCCTGATCCGCGGGCACGGCGATGGAGCCGTGGGGGATGCCAATGACGATTCGCGACATCCCGGAAAGATACCGAAGCGTGAAATTCTCGGTGTCTGACACCCTGGATTGCAGATGGAATTTCCGGTGACAGACACCGGAGTTTTCACTACTGCCCGTAGTACTCCAGCATCTGGTCGACGGCCCAGCCGATGCCCTCGTTGCCAGCGCGGGCCAGGCCCTCGTGGGACTCGCCGGTCTGCAGGAGCAGGACGTTGTCGACGCTGCCGTCCAGGCGCACGTTGGGGTCCTCGTCGCGCAGGAACTGGCCGTTGCCCCAGACCTCCAGGGCGAGGTCGACGGAGGCGGGCACCACGTCCTCGATGTCCTGGAGCTCGTCGATCCCGGGGATGCTCCAGGCGTCGCGGGCCTGGCTGATGTCGAAGGCCCAGTTGAAGCCGGTGATCCCGTTGTACTCCGCGATCACGGCGTCCCAGAAGTCCGCGGGCACGCCCGCCGCCGCCCCGCTGTCCCAGGACTCGACGTCGCCGTCGAGGTCGATGAGCACGTCGATTGGCAGGTCGCTGATGAGGTGCATCGCGGTGTGGCACCAGACCGAGCCGTGGGAGTGGGCCAGGGCGACGACGCGGGTCGGGTTGTCGAAGTCCGCGATCATCGAGTCGCGGATGAAGACCATCTCCTCGAGCAGCTGGAGGAAGCCGAAGTCCGCCGCGTCGGCGCTGCCTGGGGTGAAGGCGTTGCCGTCCACGTCGTGGTCGTAGAAGGAGTCGCCGTGGTCCCAGACGCTGACCGTCGAGCCCATGGACTCCAGGGCTCCGGCGACCTCGAGGGCGGCGCCATCGCGGATCAGGTAGCTGGATCGGTAGAGCCCGTTGTTCACCGTGAACTCGTGGCCGGAGCAGGCCAGCACCACGAAGTCGGGGGCGTCGGCTGGGCGGTTCCCGGTGGTGGGGGCGGGCTCGGTCGGCTCGCCGGCGCCGTTGAGCCAGGCGCAGCCGGAGAGGAGCAGGAGGAGGGGGAGCAGGCGGTGCACGGCCGCACATTGGTCGGCCCCTCGCCCCGGGTCAAGGGAGTCCGAGGGCCTCAGTCCAGGTGCAGCGGCAGGTCGAGGTGGGACGGGAACTCGCCCTCGACCTCGTACTCGATGTACTCGTCGACCATCCAGGGCTGCGCCGCGCCGACGATCTCCTGGATGAGCTCCTCGTGCTCCCGGTAGACGGGGCCGCCCATGCTCTGGAGCGCGTTGGCCGCCTGCCAGCGCATGCCGTAGCTGCCTTCCTCGTCCTCGGGCAGGTCGCC
>JAJDAI010000555.1 GCA_029261955.1 Deltaproteobacteria bacterium
GATGCCGCCGAGCGCGCGAAGCGGCTCGCGGAGCTGCGCGAGTCCGCGAGCTCCCTCGCGGCGGAAGCGAAGGAGCTGCGCGCCCGGGCGGCCGAGCTGAAGGACACGGGACAGCGCCTCCGCGCCCTGGGCGGCGGGTGAAGCTGGACCTCGCCTACCGCGGTTGGGGGACCTTCCGCATTGCGCCGGAGGGCGGGCCGGCCGTCGTGCTGGACCCGAACCTGACCGCGTTGGTCGGCAACGCAGCTGCGAGCCCGGACGAGGTGCTCGGCGACGTGCTGCTGCTGACTCACGGCCACCACGAACACATCCGCGACACCCACCGCGTGGCCCGACTCACGGCCTCGCCCATCGTCGCGCCGCCCCAGGTGGTGGACTTCCTGTGCCGGCGCCGCGCCATGCCCGAGCGGCGCTTCCGGGTCATCGAACCGGACGGCTCGATCCAGCTCCCCGGTCTGCGCATCACGGCCCGCGGCTTCCCCCACCTGCCGAAGAACGACGTCGCCGGCAAGCTCGCCGTGCTGCGCCGCGACAACCCGGTGGGCGCGCTCGCCCTGTCCCTGCGCAACCTGCCGTCCTTCGCCTTCGGTTGGCAGGTCATCAGGGAGCAGCCCGAGGGCGGCCCCTTCCTGGCCTACGACCTGGACTTCGAGGGAGGCCCGCGGGTCTTCGTCACCTGCGAGGCCTTCACCCACCTGCTCGACGCGGAGACCGTGAGTCGCTGGGCCGAGGGCCGGCCGATCGACGTCGCGCTGGTCGGGGTCGAGTCCGGGCAGGAGGAGCAGGCCGCAGAGCACGCGCAGCGCCTCGGTGCACGGGTCACGGTCGCTGCCGCGGTGCACGCGCCCTTCGAGCGCTTCTACGGCAAGCCGGAGGTGGTGCCGGAGCGCTTCCTCGGAGGCCGTGAGCGCTGGACGTTCTGGCCGCCCGGCACCGAACAGAGGCTCACCGACTGAAGGGCGCCGGCGGCAGCTCGATCCACTCGCGGAGCACGCCCTCGGCCTCCGGATTGGCGAGCACGTCGACCCTCACGGACCTCACGGTCCAGAGCGCGCGGGTGTTTCCTCCGTGCGGCACCCGCATGCGGACCCGCAGCGTCCAGTCGCCCTCCGTCGGCTTCGCCTGAAAGGCGTCCTTCGAGGGCAGGCGACGGAAGCCGGACTTCATCAACTCGCCCGCGGGCAGGAAGGCCATCTGGACGGTGTTCCGCTCCTTGTCCTCGCCCACCTGCTGCATGGCGGTGAGCGCGAACGTGAGCGCGGCTCGCTTCTCGGTCTCGGGGCCCACCAGGGAGACGTCCAGCATGACCCGCGTCTGCTGATCCGTGCGGGACCAGCCCATCATCTTCGCCTCGTCGATGTCGATGCCGAAGCGGAAGGCGTGAGTGGGGCCCGAGCCGGTGGCGTGAGCCTGCCAGGAGAGCACCTCGTCCACCTTGCCGGCGGGCCGTTGATCGAGGGGGGCTACGGTGCTGCGTGAGCCGCAGGACGCGAGGAGCAACGTGAGCGCGATGAGGAGGGGCCGGATCACGCGGCGCATCCAACCACGTGAGTCCAATAACAACAAGGATCCTGGGGGGATCTGCGCTTGACGGGATCCAGGGGTGTGACTACGGTGCGTGAGTCTCGGATCACGGAGCTCACATGGGCGTTCTCGGCAACTACGTACTCTCGGCCCTCAACGACTCGGTTCTCCCGCACATGCGTGAGCCGGTGGAGGAGTTGTTCAACGGCGTCGTCCAGAACAAGGGCCTGCCCACGCGGCAGGACTTCCGGGAGCTGCGCAACCGCGTCGACATGCTCGAGTACAACAGCCGCGAAGTGACGCGGCTGCTGAACGAGGTGCGTGGCGCCGTCAAGCGCTGCAACGAGTCGGTCGCCGCTGCCAACGCGGCGCTCGACGGGTCCGCGACGAGCTGAGGCTGAACGCCGGCGTGAGTCGGCAGTGGAGGTGTGATCGTGAGTGGAGTCCTGGGTTTCGTCATCGGCGGTGTTGCTGACCGCCTCATCCCCGTCCTTCAGACCCCCGTCGAGGACATCATCTACGAGGTCCTCGACCAGAAGGGCCTGCCGACCCGCGCCGAAGTGCGCGACCTGCGCAACAAGCTCGACCGGCTCGAGAAGACGCTCACGGATCTCACGTCGGCCTTCGAGTCGCTCAAGGTGCAGGCCGAGAAGGCCGCCGACGACGCCGAGGTTGCCCGTGAGGCCGCCGAGGCCGCGAGCGCTGCAACCCCCGCCAAGGCCGCTCCCGCGAAGAAGGCCGCCCCGAAGAAGGCCGCGGCCTCCTCGTCGGCGAAGACCTGCAAGCTGGACGACTGCGACAAGGGCGTGCGGGCCAAGGGCTTCTGCGCGGCGCACTACCAGAAGTTCAAGCGGAACACGCTCGAGGGCTTCGTCAACGCCGACGGCTCCACCATCGCCGACAACGTGCGGTACCGCGTGGGCGCCGACTTCGCCGGTCAGCCCGTGCTGACCAGCTACGCCGGCGACGAGGTGCTGTTCCTGCTGCCCGAGGCGGGCGGTGAGAGCCTGCGCCTCAAGGTCAACGACGTCCGCATCGACTAGAGGCGGACTGTGGCTGAGTCGCCTCGCTGGGTCGTCTACTCGGACGACTCCCACAAGGAGCTGACGGAGCGGAAGCTGATCCGGCGGATCAGCGAGCGCGACTACAGCGGCCACGAGCTCATCCGCGGCATCGACGAAGGTGAGGACGCGCTGCGCCCGCTGCACAGCCACCCGCTCTTCCAGCGGGTGCATGGTGTGAGCGCCGACGACGCGGTCAACGTGGCTCACGCCATGCGGGCGCGTGGCTTTCTCTTCCACCTGATGGCCTTCCTTGGTGTGGGCTTGCTGACAGGCGCGGGCTCGGGTTCGTTCCCGGTCTGGATGATCTTCTGGGCCATCGGCCTCTTCGCGCACTTCAGCCGCACCGCTCCCTCGTGGGCGGCGTTGAACAGGGCGGGGAACCCGCTGCAGCGGGTGCTCGGCTTCGGGCACACGCAGGAGTCTCTGCCCGCGCCGGCGACGGTGGACGACCCGCTGCGGGCGGAGCTCGACGCCGAGTGGGCGGCCATCGAGTCGCGGCTCGACGGCGTGGGGCAGCGCCAGACCGACGGGCTTCGGCAGGCGGTCGAGGCGGCGCGGGACTGCACGGGTCGCCGGGCCGAGCTGCTCAGCCACCTGCAATCCGAGGACGCGGACAGCCTGGCCGCCGAAGCGCAGACCCTCGATGCGGATCTCGCGGTCGATGGTCTGGACGCGCGCACGCGCGAGGTCCTGCAGCGCAGCCGAGACGCGTTGGAAGCCCGCCGCTCAGCGGTCTCAGAAGCGCGCTCGGCCGCCGATCGCCAGGGGGCCCAGGTCCGGGCGCTGCTGCACCAGCTCAAGTCGGTGAAGCTCTCCCTGGCCCGTCGCGGGGAGGCGGACGCGCCCGACCTGGCGCAGCTCGTCGGCGAGATCGAGCAGCAGGCCCGCTCCATGGACGAGCTGGAGGAGGCGCTGTCCGAGGCCCGCCAGCGCGCGCCCCGGCAGAGGAAGCCAGAGCGCAGCTGAACGCGGGGGGCTGAGCGTGCCCGGGGTCCGCTCCGGGGGCTGTGGCACAATCCGAGCCCATGCGATCCCACTGGTTCCTGCTCCTCCTTTCCTTCTCCCTGCTCGCTGGCTGCACACGCCGCGGCGGACCCACCGCTGACGACGACGATGACAGCGCCGTCGACGACGACGACAGCGCGGACGACGACGACAGCGCGGACGATGACGACAGCGCGGACGACGACGACGCCGCGGACGACGACGACGCCGCGGACGACGACGACGCGACGGCAGACGACGACGACGCCGCGGACGACGACGACGCCGCGGACGACGACGACGCGACGGCAGACGACGACGACGCCGCGGACGACGACGACGCCACGGCGGACGACGACGACGTGGCGGACGACGACGACAGCACGCCCACCCCCGACCCCGCCGTCGGGGACCTGCTGATCACCGAGATCATGATGGTCCCCCTCTCCGTGGTGGACGCCGACGGCGAGTGGTTCGAGATCCGCAACATGCGCAGCTGGGACATCAACCTCCAGGGCTGGACCCTGAGCGACGACGACAGCGAGAGCGGGCCCATCTCCCCCAACATCCCCCTGTGGCTGCCGGCGGGCGGGAACCTGGTCCTGGGCATCAACTCCTACGCCCTGACCAACGGCGGCGTCCTGGTGCACTGGCAGTGGGGCAACTTCCAGCTGGCGAACACCGAGGACGAGATCGTCTTCAACGCGCCGAGCGGCCTCGAGATCGCCCGGATGGCCTGGATCTCGACCTTCCCCAACTCGCCCGGCGTCTCCACGATGCTGGACGGGGGGATCACGAACGGCGTCGCCGCGCAGGACCCCGCGAACTGGTGCCTGAGCCTCGCGGCGCCGACCTTCGGCCAGGGGGATCGGGGCACGCCGGGGGCCTTCAACCCCGTCTGCCCTCCCTAGGCGCGCGGCCCCAGGCGGCCGAGCCTGGCCCTGCGATCTCTCTTCGCTTCAGTTGACAGGGCACCGCCGAACGCGAGACGCTGCGGCAATGTCCGTGATCGACTTCCTGGCCACCGTCAACGGCTTCAACGCCGTGACCCGCGACGACCTCGAACGCATCGCCGATCAGATCGAACCCCGCTCCTACAGCGACGGCGATCTCCTGATCCGGCGGGGCGACGCGGGCGACAACATGCACGTCATCAAGAGCGGGCGTGTGCGCGTGCCGCTCATCGACGGGGCGACCGGCTCGACCAAGATGGTCGTGCACCTGGGGCCCGGCGATCTCGTGGGCGAGATGGCGCTGCTCACCGGCGAGCGCCGGAACGCGGACGTGATCGCCGAGGGCGACGTCGAGAGCATGGTGATCGAGCGGGAGACGCTCCAGCCCCTGCTGCGCGACCACCCGCCGCTCGCGCGCTTCCTGACGGAGATCCTCGGACGCCGCCTCGAAGAGGGCGGCGGCATCGAGTGGGTCGGCAAGTACCGCCTGCTCGGCAAGCTGGGCGAAGGCGCGACCGCGAAGGTCTACCAGGGTCTGCACCCCGGGTTGAACCGCGTCGTCGCCATCAAGATGCTCAGCCACGCGCTGGTCTACGACTCCTCCTTCAAGGATCGCTTCCTCCAGGAGGCGCGCACGATCGCCGGGCTGACGCACCCGAACATCGTCCAGATCTTCGACACCGAGGCGTCCTACGCCACCTACTTCATCGTCATGGAGAAGGTGTCGGGCACGGACCTGGCGAAGCTGCTCAAGGTCCGCAAGGTGCTCGCGGCCGAAGAGGCCATGGACATCCTCCGGCAGATGTGTGCCGCGCTCGCCTACGCGCACGGCAAGGGCATCGTCCACCGCGACGTGAAGCCCGCCAACTGCGCCGTGGACAAGGACGGCACCGTCAAGCTGATGGACTTCGGCATCGCGCGGCGCATCCAGAAGAACGCCGCCCAGAAGCGCGCCAAGATGGTCGAGGGCACGCCCCGCTACCTGGCGCCCGAGGCCGCGGTCGGCAAGCCGGTCGACGGCCGGGCCGACATCTACAGCCTCGGCATCATGGCCTACGAGATGGTGACGGGCCGCGTGCCCTTCTACAGCGACACCATCCGCGAGCTGCTCCAAATGCATGTCCGGAAGCGGCCACCGGACATCACCAAGATCCGCTCCGGCCTGCCGGAGGGCCTGGTCCGATTCGTCAACGGAACGCTGGTGAAGCGCCCCGACGAGCGCCTGACCGACTTCGATGAGATCGCCAAGCTGCTCGCTGGTCCGGGGGAGCCCCCCGAGCTGGTCAGCGCCGCGCCGGCCGACGGCGGGGCGAGCGAGGAGCTGCTGCGCATCCGCTACACCCAGGAGGCGGCCCCCCGCGTCCAGAAGGCCATGGAGCGCTTCATGGGTGACGTGGCCGGGGTGTCCGGGGTCGAGGTGGGCCACGCCCGCATCGTGCCGGTGACCGCGGGCGCGAAGCCGAACGCCGGTGAGACGCAGGAGCTCGGGGCCAGCGGCAGCGGGAGCTGGTTCGCCCGGCTCGCCGCGAGCGGCGGCACCGCGCCGAGCACCCAGCCCCGCAACAAGGCGTCGACCCGCGCGATCAGCACCCTGTCGGGCAAGCCGGTCGAGTAGGCCCGCGAGCCGGCCCCCCCGAGCCGGCCCGCGCTTCCCCCCTCACTCGCCGCTGCTGCCGCGGTCGTGCGAGGAGGTGGGCCAGAAGCCGTGCGTCAGCGCGGGCGCATCGGGCGTGGCGCGATTGCCGTCGGGCCCGTAGCCGCGCACCACGTCCGCCAGCACCGCGTCCGAGGGCACCTGGGACTGCGGGGTCCGCGGCTCCGCGCCGAGGGTCTCGACGTGCAGGGTCTGGGTCGGGAACGCGAAGGACACGCCGATGTCTTCGGCCAGCCGCATCCACTCGAGCAGCAGCGACTGGCGCCCCTTGAGCTCGTCCGTCCAGCTGTCCACGGTGAAGAAGCAGTACACGAGGATGTTCAGGCTGTTGTCGCCCATGTTGTGGAAGTGGACCTCGTACGCGTCGTGCTGCGTGTAGGGCGAGGCGAGCAGCGAGGCCCGCACGCCTTCGACGTAGGCGGTCATCTGCGAGGGCGTGGTGCTGTAGGTCAGCCCGATCTGCGCCTTGAAGCGGCGCCGGTTCCGGCGGCCCATGTTGTCCACGACGGTGTTGCCGACCATGCCGTTGGGCAGCGTCACGATCGAGTCGTAGAAGGTGCGCACGCGCGTGGAGCGGAAGCCCACCTCTTCGACCGTGCCCTCGGTGCTGCCGATGACCACCCAGTCGCCGATCTGGAAGGGCCGGTCGGCGAAGATGACGAGGGAGCCGAAGAAGTTGCTCAGCGTGTCCTTCGCCGCCAGGGCGAAGGCGAGGCCGCCGAGCCCGAGGCCGGCGAGGACCGAGCCCACGTTGACGTCCAGGTTCTGGAGCACGAAGAGCCCGCCGATGAGCGCCACCAGCAGCTTCGCCGCCCGGCGCAGCAGCGGGATGAGCTGGTCGTCCATCTTCGTCTCGGTCTTCGAGGCGCGCTTCGCCCAGGCGTCGAAGGCCAGGTCCACGAGGCTGTTCGCGATGAGCACCGCCGCGACGGACGCGCTGACCTTCACGATCACGAAGAGCGTCAGGTTCAGGCGGACGGGCAGGCCCAGGTTCGGAAGCAGCAGGGCCACGACGCCCGAGGAGCCGAGCAGGTTCAGCCAGCGAAGCAGCCGCTGCTCGATCTGGGCGTCCCAGTCCTGGGCGAAGCGCCCGATGAGGCGCCGCAGCCCACCGACCACCAGCACCTCGAGGATCCGCCCCACGATCAAGGCTCCCAAGAGCAGCACGAACAGGGCCAGCAGACGCCAGAGGGCGACGCCAGCGAACTCGGCGCGCAGGAACTCGGGCAGGTTCTGGGCGAGGCGTTCGAGCGGCAGGCGGTAGGTGCTCTCGAAGAGCGCGTCGGTCTGCCTGATGGTCGCCGCCGAGACCTGCCAGTCCTCTGCGACCCGCTCCACGTAGATCTCCGGCAGCGTGTGGAAGAGGGTGTAGCGCGGCAGGCCGGTGACCTCGTCCCGGTAGTCCTCCTCGCCGGGGATGTCGCCGTAGACGACGTACTTGCCCTGGCCGTCCAGGATCGCCAGCAGCCGGCGGGCGGTGGCCTCTTGCTCGGCCTTGCCGGTCGGGCCCTCGGAGAAGTCGAAGCAGCTGATCGCCACGAGCGGCCGGTCGCGATCGACCTGGAGGTTGTCGATCCAGGTGGCGACTGCGTCCCGGGGCGAAGCGCAGGAAGGCGCCTGCGCGAAGGCGGCGGGGGACAGCAGCAGCAGGAGGAGCAGGGCGAGCGATCGCATGAGGACCTCGGTGGTTCGGGGCGCGCGACGGTACTGGCGGGGGCTCGACCCGACAAGCTCCGAATCGGCCCCGCGCAAAGCCAGATGCGCCGGGCTCTTGGCAGCGCCGGCGTGTTCCGATAGACCGTGGTTCGACGTGACCGACTTCAACGAGCAGGCTGCCCCATGAGCAAGCCCACCGGCCTCCTCCTCTCGCCTGGCGCCATCGCGCCCGAGGCCGTCTCGCGCGCCCTCAACGAGCAGGGCGGCCCCGCCTGGGACAACACCGTCTTCCGCCTGCTGAGCGGCATCGACGCGCGCTCGCTGGCCGAGGGGACGCCCAAGGGCGGCAGCGGGACGGCCGTGAGCCTGGCTTCGACGGGCTGGTGGTTCCGACCCCTGGACGAGCTCGCGGACCGGCTGGCCACCACGACGGGCCAGGCCGTGCTGGCGCTGCTGGAGCACCCTGGCGTCGGCTCCGCCTACCACCTGGCCCAGCCCGGGGACGAGCCGGTCCGGCGCGTTCGCCTCGGCACGGACCGGCTCTGGGCCGAGGGCGTGGCGCTGCTGACGGGTGGGCAGGGCCTGGCGGAGGGCGACACCGCCCCGCTCGAGCAGGCCGCCCGCCTGGTGCACGGCGACGATCCCGAGGGGGCGCAGCTCCCGGGCATGGTCGGCTTCGCTTTCCTGCCCGAGCGGCGCGCCGAGTGGCCGGCCCTGCTGGACCTGCGGGGCCAGACGCTCCAGGGCGGCGTGCTCTGGAAGCCGGCCGAGCAGCGCGATGCGGACGAAGATCCGCCCATGAAGATGCGGGCCATCCTGCTCGAGACCGACGTGCGCCTGCCGGGCCCGCCCCGCTGGGCCCGCGCTCACCGCGCCGAGGTCATCGAGACCGCGCAGCAGGTGGTCGGTGACGACGGCTGGGTCTGCCTCGTGCCGCAGACCGACGGCGAGGTGGCGGCCTTCGGCGCCGCCGTGCGCATCCTGCAGCTGGCGCCGCTGCCCGATGGATCCCTGGTGGGGGTCCTGCACCCGCTCGCCGGGGTCCGCATCGAGGGCGTGGCCGACGGGGTGGCGACCGTCGATCCCGTGCCGCAGGGCCCGGTCGAGGATGTCGAGGCCTTCGCCGCGGCCCGCAAGAAGCTGGTCGACCAGCTTTCCGCGGGATCGGGCGTGCGCTGGTCGGCCGAAGAGCTGGACGCGAGCGACGATCCCGCCTCGCTCATCGCCTGGCAGGTGCGCCTCTCGACGGAGGCCTGCCAGAGCTACCTGGCTGCGCGCGAGCCGCTGGCCCGCCTCGTGGCCCTCGCTGGCGCGCTCTGAGCCGAGGGGGTCGCCTCACTCCAGGCGCGCGTAGCGCAGCGGGTGCCGCAGGCCGAAGGCCCCCCTGGCCATGGGCAGCTCGCCGCTCGAGGCCGCCTGGAAGTCCGGCGGCCAGTCGGCGGGCAGGAGGCCCGCGCCCCCGCGCCCATCCAGCGTCTCCGCGAGGCCCCGCAGCACGTCGTCGACGTCCGGTTGCAGGGGGCCCAGCTCGTCCCAGCCCGCACCGTCGAGCGGCTCGTTGCGCCCGAGCAGGAAGGCCCGCTCCCCCTGCGCGGCGAAGACCCCGAACCAGAGGTCCGCTCGGGCGACCGGCGTCGCGGCTTCCAGGAACTCCAGCTCGTCGGGGTCCAGGCGCCCGTCTTCGCCGAGCCCGAGCCCCAGCCCCCGCAGCAGCCCCCGCTGGGCGGGGGAGGACAGGGCCGGCAGGATCGCGAGCCAGGTGACGACCTCCCGCCGCGCGGGCTCAGTGGCGCCGAGTCGGAGCGGCCGCTGCACCCGCCCGAGCTCGAGCCCGTATCCCTGGGAAAAGGCGACGAGCTCCGCTGACTCCACCGCGGGCAGCAGCCACAGCGCGTGGGTGTGCAGGGGGCGCTGCGACCAGCTCATGCGGTGCTGGCCGGCGTAGAACGAGGCCCCCTGCCGATCGAGGTCCTGGCTGGACAGGCCAGGCCAGGCCAGCGCGAGTCCCAGGGCACCGAGCCCGGCGGCCGCCCAGCGCACCCGGAGCGGCGCCCGCCCGAGCGGGATCGCGAGCAGCACCGCAGCCGGCGCGACCACCGGCACGAAGTAGCGGTAGGCGGCCGGGTAGCCCATGAGGTCCTCGGCGAGCAGGAGCGGCGCCGCCGCGAGCCCCGCCAGGGCGGCCAGCCGACGCTCGTCCGGGCTGCCGCGCACGCCAGCGAACACCACGGCCAGAAGCAGGGCCGCCATCAGGGGCACCCAGAGCCAGCGGCCGACGCCGTCCTGCAGGGCGAAGG
>JAJDAI010000556.1 GCA_029261955.1 Deltaproteobacteria bacterium
CGGCGAGCTGCTGCGCGGCCTCATCACCATCAAGGACATCGTCAAGACCGAGCGCTACCCGGACTCCGTCAAGGACACGCAGGGTCGCCTCTGCGTGGCAGCGGCGGTCGGCGTGGGTGCGGACGGCGAGGCCCGGACCGCAGCCCTGCTCGAGGCGGGTTGCGACCTGCTCATCATCGACACCGCCCACGGCCACAGCCAGATGGTCATCGACGCTGTCGCCCGGACCCGCTCGAACTTCCCCAACGCGGCCATCGTCGCCGGCAACGTCGCGACGGCCGAGGCCACCGTGGCGCTGGCGAAGGCGGGCGCCGACGTGGTGAAGGTGGGCATCGGCCCCGGCTCCATCTGCACGACCCGCATCGTCGCGGGGGTGGGTGTGCCCCAGCTGACCGCGATCCTCGACTGCGCCGACGCGGCGAAGAAGCACGGGATCACGACCATCGCGGACGGCGGCGTGCGCTCGTCGGGCGACGTCGCGAAGGCGCTGGCCGCCGGCGCGGACGCCGTGATGATCGGCTCGATGTTCGCGGGCACCGAGGAGAGCCCCGGGGAGGTCGTGCTCTACCAGGGCCGCCGCTACAAGACCTACCGCGGCATGGGCTCGCTCGAGGCGATGCGCCAGGGCAGCTCGGACCGCTACTTCCAGGAGGCCGAGGCGGACGACCCGATGGCCGGCCTCGACGGCGTGTCCACCGGGCCGAAGCTCGTGCCCGAAGGCATCGTGGGCCGCGTCCCCTACCGGGGGCCCATCGCCGACTCCATCTACCAGCTGGTGGGCGGCCTGCGGGCGTCCATGGGCTACACCGGAAGCCCCACGATCGCCGCGATGCACCAGAAGGCCAACTTCGTCCGCATCACCTCCGCCGGCTACCGCGAAAGCCACGTGCACGATGTGATCATCACGCACGAGGCCCCCAACTACCGCGCGAACTGAGAACAGGCGGTCCCCGTGACCTGGATGGAACGCTGGTGCGCCGGCGACACCGTGCACGTTGTGGCTCCCTTCGCTGGGGTCGAGGCCCTGGGCCTGGTGCAGGGGCGGACCCTGGTCCTGCTGCCCTCGGATCGGGACGCCCTGGTCTGGGCCGCGAGCGTGGGCGCAGAACTCGTCCTGCCGACCACCGAGCGCCACCTGCGCATGCGCCGGCTGACCGCCCCGCCGCCAGTCTCCTCGCCCATGGTGGCGACCTCCCTCGACGCGCTGCACGACCCCGTGCTCCGCTCGGAGCTCGCGGACAACCTGGGCGGCGTTCCCTGGGCGGTGCTGCGCGCGGACCTGCTGGAGCCGGAGCGCCAGGGCCATGGCGGCCGCAAGCCCTGGCTCGAGAGCATGCACGTGACGCTGGCTGGCACCGGGCTGCTCCACGTCTGGGCGTCGCGGCATGCCGCGCCCCCGCGAGCCGAGATCGTCGAGGGTCAGCCTGGCGCTCTGCGCGTCGTGCAGAGTCCGGCAGACGCCGCGAGGGCCTGGAGCGCGGCGGGTCGCGGTGTCGCGGTCGGGACCTGGCCCGGCCTGGAGGCGCGCCTCGGCGAGTCCGGGCTGGCGCATCGGGACACGGCGCTCCACGAGCCGGCCCTGCGTCCCTGGCGCGAGATCGAAGTCCGGCTGCGCGAAGAGGAGCGGGGCGTGGACCTGCTGGACTCGGGCGGTCGCGCCGGGGCCCCCGGCCGGGTCCTGGGCTTCGTGGACTGCACTCCACCGCTCGCGGCGCTGGTCTCCGAAGTGGGGGGCGCCGTGCTGGTCCGCGGCGAGTCGCGGCCGGTGGAGGACGTGGACGTCGCGTCCATCGATGCGGCGCGGGCCGCGCTGGATGAATCGGGTCTGCCCTTCGCGCTGCCCGGTGGCGTCGTGGCGGCGGAGCTGCTCGCGGACCTCGCGGCGGTGGGGGCGATCGGCGCGCTGCGCTCCGCCTTTCTGGGTGCCCGGGTCGCAGACGCCCACCGCTTCCGGCAGCCCTTCGTGGACGCGCGGGACGACTACGCGCAGCTGCATCGCGACTACGTCACCGCCCAGACGGGCTGGAGCCTCGCAGAGCGCGTCGCGCTGGCGCTCACCGATCGGGCGGACGCGGACTTGCGGCCCCTGGCTGCTGCGCTGCGCCGCGCTCCGGCCGAGCTCGCGGACCTGCTGCTGGAGATGTCCCACGACGGGCTGGTGACCGCGGCCCTCGCTGCCGTGGGGGAGGGCCTGGACTGGCAGGCGCGCCCGGGTCCCCGCTGGTCCGAGCCGGCCGAAGCGCTGGCTGCCGACATCAACGCGCTGCGGCTCGCCCGCCGCGCCGAGCAGGAGCTGCTGGACGGCGTCCTCGGCCCCGGTGGCTGCCGCGCCGTGCGTTTGCGGGAGGCCCTGGGTCTGGCTGCAGGCGAGCCCTGCGGCCTCTGCGACGTCTGCGAGCCCGGCGAGGCCTGGGCTGCGTCGCTGCGCAAAGCGCCGGAGCACAGCCCGGCTGCGGTGGCGCACGCGCCGTCCACCCGCGCGGCGTTGGAGTTGGGCAGCCTCTTTGCGGGTCTCGGCTCGGTCCCCTCCTCCGACTCCCCGGCTGCGCCCAAGCGCGCCGCTGGTCCCATCCGGCTGGGCGTCGAGGCCACAGAGGACGAGTTGGACACTGCGGTGCGGGCCGCGGGGCGCCCCCTGGGGGCCTGGGCGCAGGGGACCTGGGAGCTCCAGTCCGTGGCCGGCCGGCCCGGGATCTGGACCTCAGAGCTGGAGGACGCGCTCAGCGAAGCACTGTTGGCCGAAGCCGGCGCCGGGGGACTCGGGTCCCTCGATCCGGCCGATCTCGCTGCGCGTCGCCTTCCCCGCGGGGTGCTCGAGCTTCGTTCCGAGTCGGGCCGCTTGCAGGGCGTTCACCGCCTGCGCCCCCGCTCTTCGGGCGCGGCCCTGCTGGCGCGCCTCGCCGGCCGGGAGGACGCCGGCCCGCTGGCGCGAATCCTGGACGCGAGTGCCGCGCGGGAGCGGGCGACGGCTTGGCTCAACTCCGTGAACGAGGCCCTTGGCGCCTGGCTCGACCAGAATCCGGGCCTGCCGCTGGCCCTGGCCCTGCCCGAACCGCCTGCGACGGGGCCCGGCTGGGACGACTTCTGGGCCGCCGCAGACGGTTCCGGGGAGGCGCTCGCTTCCTGGCCTTTCGCGGCCCCGCTTCACGCCCTGCGGCTCGCTGAAGCGGGGAGGGCAGATGCCCTCTGGGCCCTCGTCGAGGCACGT
>JAJDAI010000557.1 GCA_029261955.1 Deltaproteobacteria bacterium
GAGCAGCAGCACGGCCCCGATCAGCACGGTCGCGACGCGCCGGGCGCGGGGTTCCACCCAGATCGCGTAGCCCGCGATCCCTGCCGCCAGCAGCCAGGCCCGCAATCCTGCGCCACCGAGGACCCGCGACTCCAGCAGCCCCCCCTCGGCGCGTCGGGCCGCCACCGCCTCCAGGACCTCGAAGAACTCCCCCGGCGCCGGCAGCAACACCGCCGCCGCGATCGCGAGCGCGATCCCCACCGCGCGCCGCGCGCCGCCGATCCTCACGACCGCCAGGGGCACGAGCAGCAGAGCCGGCCACACCGCCGGGTGCACCCGCGCCGTCTGCGCCGCCACCAGCGCCGCCACCAGCCCCAGGGCCAGAGCCCGCGCCCCCCGATCCCGCGCCGCCAGGACTGCCAACCACGCCGCTCCCCCCACCCCCAGGGCGAGCGCGGGCACGTAGGACTCTGTCGCCCCGAAGCGAATGCACACCGGATCCAGCGCCACCAGCAGCCCCACGCCCAAGGCCGCCCGCCCACCGGCCCCCAACTCGCGGGCGAGCACGAAGGCGCAGGGCGCGAGCCCCGCCGCGATCACCGCGTTGAATCCAAAGACCGCCAGGTCCGGCTGGGACGGCAGCAAGCGCACCGCCAGCGAGAAGAGCTCCGGGTAGCCCGCGCCGTACTCCGCCAGCGTCGCCGGATCGAGGATCGCGCCGCGCAGCCAGAAGGGCCCCAGCCCGTTGGTGTGGTGCACCGACCAGGGCCCCAGAAGCAGGCGCAGGGCCGCGGCTCCGCCGAACAGCGCCCACGCCGTCCAGCCCCGCCGACGCACGAAGAAGGGGACCAGCAGCAGGCCTGCGAGCCTCCAGGGCCAGGGGCGCAGCGGCGCCTCCCGCACGGCCTCGATCCGCTCCGCCCCCAGGGGGGAAGGCAGCCCCGCCGACACCGCCACCCGGATCGCCTCGACGCCGGCCTGCCAGGCCTCGGGCGCCGCGTCCCAGTCCGGCACGTTGGCCACCGGCGCGATGCGCACGTCCTCCACCACCAGCATCGCCGGCCCGTCACCCCGCCCCAGCTCCACGTCCAGCGGCTGCTCCGCGGCGACGCGAACCACGAGCTGCTCAGGCCCCGGGCAGCCCACGAGCTCCAGCTCCAGCGCCGCCACCCAGGCCCGCGCCTCCGCCGTGCACGGCGCCTCCACCGGCTGCGCGAAGGCGAGGGTCGCCAGGAGGAGGAAGGCGATCATCGGCAGCCGCGCCCCAGCTCGCCCAGCAGCCAGGTGCCCGCCACGCCCAGCGGCTCGGCCCGCCGCCAGAAGGCGCTGAGGCTGTAGTCCGGGCGGCGCCCCATCCAGCCGTCGGGCTGGATCTCCACCAGAGCCCCCGCGTCGAGGTCGTCCTGCACCAGCCAGGTCGGCAGCCCGCCGAAGCCGAAGCCGTCGCGGATGAGGTCACGCTTCGTGCCCAGATCCGCCACCCGCCACTGCCGCCCCGGGAGCACGGCCTGGTCCATGCCGTCCGTCAGCGCGCTCCGGTCGGTCAGCACGATCTGCACGGCCTCGGTCATCGCCAGGTGCGATGGCTTGCCCTCGCCCGCCAGCGCGTGGCCGGCGGAGACGACGCCCACCATCTCCACGTAGCCGAGCGGCATGCCGTCGAGTCCCGAGGGGCGCTGGATGACGGGCGTGCCGATGCCCAGGTCGCAGACGCCGTCGTCCACGAGCTTCGCGACCGCCCCCAGCGCCTCGCTGTGCAGGGCCAGCTCGACCGAGGGGAACTCGGACTGGAAGCGCCGCAGCACCTCCAGCAGGGCGTGGCGCGGGAACATCACGTCCACGGCCAGGGCGACGCGCGCTTCGAGCCCCGAGGACAGGGAGCGCGCCGTCGCGAGCAGCCCGGCTGCCCGGTCCACCACGCCCCGGGCCTCGTGCAGGATCGCGCGCCCCTCCGGAGTCGGCTCCGCGCCGCGCCGGCTCCGCTCGAACAACCTCAGATCCAGCAGCCGCTCCAGGTTGGCCACGGCGTGCGACACCGCGGACTGCGCACGGCCCAGGCGCCGGGCTGCACCCGAGAAGCTCGCTTCGTCCGCCACCGCCAGCGCCACCTGGAGCTGGTCGAGCGTGATGGGGTTCATCTGTTCCATCGATGGATACCATCGACTTTTTATCAGTTTCCGAGATGCCAGTCCCGTCCTACCTTGCCCTCAGCCGCACAACGCGGCGCTGGAGCCTCCATGAACATCCTCGGCCTCTCAGGCAGCCTGCGCCGCGACTCCCGCAGCACCGCGCTGCTCCGCGCTGCTTCCGAGCTGCTCCCGGACGGGCACAGCCTGACCCTGCACTCCCTGTCGGACCTGCCCTTCTTCAACGGGGACCTGGAGGACGACGTGCCCGCCTCCGTCCGCGCCCTCGGCCAGGCGATCCGGGATGCGGACGCCCTGCTGCTCGCGAGCCCCGAGTACAACCACAGCATCCCCGCGGTCCTCAAGAACGCCCTCGACTGGGCCTCGCGCAAGTCCAGCGGGGCCGAGCTGCGCGGCAAGCCCGTCGCGGTCATCAGCCAGAGCCCCGGGCCGGCCGGCGGCGCCCGCATGCAGATGCACCTGCGCGAGGTCCTCTCGACCTTGGGGCTCCGGCGCTCCCCCGGCGAGTTCGCGGCCGGCTCCTCCAACCAGCGCTTCGAAGGAAGCGAGCTCGTGGACCCCGACACCCGCGAGCGCCTGCGCGGCCACCTGGCCTCGCTCATCACCCTCACCGAGGAGACCGCCCCATGACCATCCGCCCCGTGCTCAGCGTCACCACCGCCCACCACCAGCTCGAAGGCGGCGGCTTCCTCGTTCGCCGCCCCTTCCCCACCCGCGGCATGCCCAACGTGGACCCCTTCCTGCTGCTCGACGAGATGGGCCCGGCCGACTACGGCCCGGGCGAGGCGGTCGGCGCTCCCGACCACCCGCACCGCGGCTTCGAGACCGTCACCTACGTGCTCGAAGGCGCGGTGGAGCACGAAGACTCCGCCGGCCACACGGGGCGCATCGGCCCCGGGGACGTGCAGTGGATGACGGCCGGCGCCGGCGTCGTGCACAGCGAGATGCCGTCCCAGCAGCTGCGACGCGATGGCGGGCGCATGCACGGCTTCCAGCTCTGGGTGAACCTGCCGGCGACGGACAAGATGATCCCGCCGCGCTACCAGGAGTACCCGGCCGCGGGCCTGCCGCTCGCGACCTCGGAGGACGGGCTCGCCCGGGTGCGCGTCATCGCCGGTGAGGCGCTCGGCGTCTCCGCCGTCATCCAGACCCGCACGCCCATCGTCTACCAGCACTGGACGCTCCAGCCGGGCGCGTCGGTCACGCAGGCGCTGCCGGCCGACTTCGACGGCTTCGTCTACGTCTTCAGGGGCTCGATGAGCACCGCGGGCCGGGCCGTCCAGGAAGGGCAGCTGGCGCGCTTTGGCGAAGGCGTGGCGGTGGACCTGTCGGTGCCCGAAGACGCGAGCGCCCCCGCAGAGCTGCTGCTGCTCGCCGGGGTCCCCATCCGCGAGCCCGTGGTGCAGTGGGGCCCCTTCGTGATGAACACGCCGGAGCAGATCCAGGCGGCGATCCAGGACTAC
>JAJDAI010000558.1 GCA_029261955.1 Deltaproteobacteria bacterium
GCCAGGATGTGGCGGCCGTCCCAGAATCCGGCCCACGCGTCCGCGGTGAAGTCCGTCGCGATGACGGAACCCCGGTCGCGCTTCGCGGCGTTGAGCGAGTGGCCCCAGTTCATCTCGGAGCTCAGGTCGATGAAGCCGTCCCCGTCGGTGTCCTGGTTGCCGTCGGACCAGTCGGCGCGGCCGTCTTCGCCCGCGATCTCGTCGTCGCTGTAGTCGGCGTAGTTCCGCGCGGCGCCGAAGTAGCCGAAGCCCTCGTCCCAGGCGTGCTCCAGGGGCGTGAAGCCCTCGCCGTCCTCGGCCGCCGTGTTGTCGGACAGCAGGCCCTTGCCCGGGAAGTCGTCGTCCAGGTAGTCGTCGGCGCCCTGGCTGAAAGCGATGGCCCCCAGCAGGAACTTCTGGACCAGCTGCTTCAGGTCCTGGCCCTCGGGCGTGAGGTAGGCGGTGGTGATGGGCTCGCCGGTGGGGCCCTCGGGCACGATGCCGCCGGCGCGCACGAGCACGTGGTCCTCGATGAGCCCGAACCAGTGCCGGATGAGGCTCTCGGGGGTGGTGACGGCGGGGTCGTCCCAGCCCACGAAGTCGGTGGCCCAATCGACGTGCTGCCCGACCGGGTCGTTGCCCGCGACCTTGCTGCGCAGGTCCTTGTCCGTGGACACGTCGTCGTAGGTGCTTTGGAGCGGGTCGGGGTCCGTGACCACGTTGTGGGCCACGCCACCGGAGCTGGCGCCGTCGAAGGCGTAGTAGAAGTCGAGCTCCTCGAGCACCTCGCCGTCATCGGGCACCCAGCCCTCGGCCAGGCGCTGGGTCATGCCGGCGATGCGCTCGTTGAGGTCGTGGATGAGCACGTGCCGCGCGATCTGGCCCGAGTAGGAGACGGCGCTGCCGTCGCCGAAGCGGCTGTCGAAGTTGTAGGTGCCGTCGTCGGTCGCGTCGTCGTCGTCGCCGGTCGCGTCGTCGTCGTCTGCGGCCGCGCTGTCGTCGTCGTCCCCGGCCGGGCAGCCAGTGCTCAGCAGGGTCAAGGCAAGGAGGAAGTGGAGGAGGCGCATGTCGCGTGGGTTCCGGGGTGGGCTGAATTGATATTGATAATCGTTTTCATTATCAACTGGCGAAAAGTACCCCCCTCCAGAGGGAGCGTCAATGGGCGATGTCAGGGTGGGTTTTCGGGGGCGCTGGGGGCCAGCCCGACTAGCGACTCTGGCTGTCCATCACCTGGTCGCGATCAGCCCAGCCGCGCTCCCGCTCGAGGGAGACGGGGTAGGGGCGGTGGAGCAGGGTCGCGCTGACCGTGGGCTCCGCGCAGGGCGAGGCGAAGGTGTGGCTCGAGGACCAGGAGGCCCCCGGCAGGATCCGGTTGTCGCTCGCGACGTCGACGGCCCGGTGGTGGGGCACCATGCGGCCCCCTTCGGGCCCCACGAGCACACGGGCGAAGGCGAACCCAGGGGCACCCGCGCGCGCCCGCTCGTCACCCAGGTGGGCCAGGTCACCGGCCGGCAGCGGCGCGTCGAAGGTGGCGACGTCGCCGTTCATGGCCGTGATCGTGGACGAGCCGACCACCGACTCGATGGGCAGGCCGCGCGCCTCCAGATCGAAGGTGCCGTCGCCGAAGGGGCCGTAGCCCTGGTAGTCGTGGTGCCCACTGCGGGAAACGACGCGGACCACCTGGCCGACCTCGGCGCCGGGCCAGAGGCTCCAGTCCTCGCCCGAGGGCTTGCTCGCGAGCGCGCCCCCGAAGTCTGGAATTGCGTGCCCGCCCGTGGCGACCAGCGGGGTGCCATCGCAGGCCGCATCGACGTGCAGGACCAGGGCGCGCAGGGGTTCACCCGTGGGGATCGCGTGGCCCGCGCCGCCGTTGCCGACCATCACGGTCGTGACCAGCTCGCCGTTGGCGACCTCGTTCTGCAAGTTCAGCGACGCCGCGCCGCTCAGCACGCCGGAGTCGGGGTCCCGCGGCCCGCCGAAGCTGTGGTGGCGCACCTCGCCCAGCGGCCGGATCCAGCCCCCGGCGAGGCCGGCGGTGATCCCCAGGTTCTCCAGGTCCGCCCCGTTCCAGGCCGCCAGGTTCAGCGGCATGTGGCAGTCCTGGCACTTGGCGGACTCGGAGATCAGCGAGGCATCCCACTCGGCGTAGGTCGTGTGGATCGGCAGCTTGCCCGAGGGCCAGCGCACCGGGTCCGCCGCGACCTCCGGCACCAGGACCGCCTGCTCGAGCTGGTGGCAGCCCCCGCAGAACGCCGCCTCGCGGAAGTGGTCGCGCTGCACGGCCCCCATCAGGGGGTTGGGCACGTCGTGGTAGGGCCCGAACACGATGGGCTCCTGCGGCAGCAGGGACTGGCCCTCCTCGGAGGGGCGGTGCACGCCCAGCCAGCCTGCGACGCCCGCGGCCTCCCCCACGTGCACGGACTCGACCTTGTGGCAGACATCGCAGTGGATGCCTTCGTCGAAGGACAGCTCCGTCGCGTCGAGCAGGTCCCGGCCGCCCAGCTCGCCGTCGATGCCGGGCGCGTGGCAGTCGGCGCAGGCGCCCGTGTTCGCCGCAATGCCGTCGCAGGGCACGACGTCGCCGCAGTCCGCGTTCAGGTCGGGCAGCGTGCCGGCGCCCAGGTAGCAGCGAAAGGCGGCCGCGCCCGTGCCAGGCCCCAGGCCCTCGAGCCAGCGTCCGCCCGCCCCTTCGCAGGCGGTCTGGTCGACGTAGGCCGCCGCGACGCCCGCGTAGACGTCCTGGACCACAGGGTTGCTCACCGACGAGCGGTGCTCGGAGCCGAACCACTCCGCGTTGATGCTCGTGTGGCAGTG
>JAJDAI010000559.1 GCA_029261955.1 Deltaproteobacteria bacterium
GATCACCGGGGGGCACGCCGTCTTCGTAGAGGTCGTCGCGGCAGTCCTGACAGAAGTCCAGCGGCAGGTAGCCGGTGAAGAGCGTCGGCAGGAAGTACAGCGTGAGGGTGCGCACGTCGACGCCGTTGTAGAGCAGGCACCAGGCGTTGGTGCAGTGTCCCTCCATGGAGTGGCCCGGATCGGTCGCGAGGCCCAGGCTGTGCCCGAGCTCGTGCACCAGCACGCCGGACTCCTGCTTCGCGCCGGTGATCCAGAGGATCGACTTGAGGCGGTCCTGGTACACGGTCACCAGCGGCGCCTTGTAGCTGCCGCCGTAGCGCTTCATGACGTCGCGGGGCCAGGCGTAGCCTCGCCACTTCGCCCAGCTGGTTCCGTAGAGCACGTGCACGACCACGGTGTCCTCGGGGTTCCCCAGGGACCGGTGCCGCGCGGCGAGGAAGCGGATCTTCGAGGCCTTCGGCTCGAACTGCTCGGCCGGGATCACGTCGTCGACGACCAGCTCGATGCCCCCGGGCTTGTCGAGGTAGTAGGCCGCCTTCCTCATCAGGACCGCGAGCGAGCGCGCGCGGGGGCGGGCGCCGTCCACGCGATCCACCTCGATGAGCAGGCGGGAGCCCGCATCGGGATCGAGCAGGCGGGCGTCGCGCTCAGAGGGGCCGTGGGGGCCCGAGGGTTTCGGCAGGCTCGCGCAGCCGCTGAGCAGGGCGAGGATGAGGAGCCAGCGCATCGGCCGGCAGGGTAGCAGCAGGGGGACGCCCGACGGCGCGGTCGGGCGTCCCCGCTCAGGCTGCTACTTCTTGCTGCCGCCGGGGGCACCGCCGCCGGTGGGGCCGCCGTAGATCTGACCGGAGCCGGCGAAGCCGCAGTGATCGGCCACCGAGACCGCCCAGCGCTTCTTGACCACGCCCTGGTCCAGGTACTCGTACTGGCCCCAGGCGACGACGAAGGCGCCGACCGTTCCCTCGGATCGGGACGAGGAGCCGGTGATGTTCTGCGTGCCGCCCGGGCCACCGTAGGAGTAGAGGTGGGCCTTGCCGGCGCTGCCGGTCTGCTCGGCGTCCCCCGTGCGGGACCAGTGGATGGGCGTGGGGCCGGCGGCGTTCATGCCGACGACGCCCACGAGGGTCGCGCGCAGGCTCAGCCAGGTGAGGGCGTGCCCACCGCGGCTCTTCTTCGCGGCCTTGAAGGTGCCCGAGACGCTGTCGTAGCCGGAGCTCAGGTTCGGCGCGTCGAGCACGAGCAGCTTGTGGAAGTCGGCGTTGCCCTCGAACCAGGTCGCCTGGCCGCTGCCGTCCTTCTTGAGCCCCTTGTACTGGTTCTCGTCCAGCAGGGCGAAGTACAGGTGGTCGATGATCCAGTCGTTGGCTGCCGCCCCGCCGTCGTAGGCCTTCTGCGTGAAGGTGAGGGCGAAGGTGTCGAAGGCCGCTCCACCGCCATCGCTCTGGTAGCGCCGCGCCACCTGGCGCATGACGGGGTGGTTGGGGTTGGCCGTCGCCAGCGGCTGGAGCGGTGCTTCGCGCCCCGTGCCGAGCAGCGCCGCGTAGCACGGGGAGCCGGGCGGCGGGCTGCCACCCCAGTGCACGTCCGCAAGAGCCAGGGTCAGCGCCTCCGGCGGGTTCTTTCCGAGCTCCCCGGCCCAGTAGACCTGCTGGTCGGTGGACGAGAAGTCGTCGTCGTCGGTGGGGTCCGGCGTCGGGGTGGTGGGCCCGGCCGGCGGCGTGGCGTGTGACTCGTGGCGGCGCCGTCGATGCGTGCTCGCCTCAAGGGTTCGGTTGCTCTTCCTCATGGTCCATCCTCCCAGTTGTGTTTCTCACTCTGTCCGACTCGTTCCCCCGGTCGATCAGAAGGACCGCAG
The DNA here is from genome assembly GCA_029261955.1 of Deltaproteobacteria bacterium. Lineage (GTDB taxonomy): Bacteria > Myxococcota_A > UBA796 > UBA9615 > UBA9615 > CALCXL01. Next base: position 1,856 of record JAJDAI010000559.1, read on the forward strand.
GGTATCAAAGGTCCCATCTGACCCGCTGATCAGCGCGTGTCGCCGACCGACACGAAGCCAGCCCAGTACCAGGGGTGACTCCAGGGGCCCTCGCTCCGGGCGAGGCCCGTCTGGGCGTCTGCGAGGGCATCGACTGCGAAGCTGCCCGCGGCGATTTCCTCGTAGAAGCGATTCATCAGCTCGCTCGTCGAGCCGTCGTGCACGTCCCAGAGCGAGCCCAGCACCGTCTCAGCTCCCGCCGCCAGGAAGGCCCGCGCGAGGGAGTTGACCAGGGCCTCACCGCCCCGTTCGGTGCCCCGCGCGCTGCGGCAGGCGGAGAGCGTCACGAGCGAGGTCTCCAGCTTCAGGCCCAGGATCGTCTGCACGTCCAGGGCGGGCTGACCGCCGGCGAGCGCGAGGTGGGAGGGGGTGCCGCCCACGGAGAGCTCCCCGTGGGTCGCGAAGTGCAGCACGTCCGCGCTGTGCATCACGCCGCTCAGCTGCTCCCAGGTCGCTTCGGCTCCCTCGAGCACCACGCTGTCCTCGAAGAGATCGGCCGCGTAGCGGGACTCCTCGGCGGCGCGGGGCAGGTCACCTGCCGGGTCAGCCACGGCCACGAAACGGCGCCGGGAGTCGGCCTGCCGCTCGAGCAGCGCGTCGAGGATGTTGAGCGACGGCGCGAGGCCCACCGAGGTCTCCTCCACGAGGTAGCGCCCGCCCGGGCGCAGCGCCGCCCAGGGGAGTCGGTAGAGCTCGCCGTCGGGGACCACCACGAGGTGCCTCACGGAGCGGACCCGCTCGAGCACGGGCCCCAGCAGCCGGTCGCCCAGGGCCTGGGATTCGGCGTCGAGCCGCGCTCGGAGCTGCGGCTGCTCGGCCGAGGCGATCAGGAGGCCGATCAGCGCGTCCACCTCGCCGCGCAGTTCCAGGGCCGGGGTCTCGATCCGGTGGTGCTCCAGCCGCTCGCGACTCACCCAGAAGAGATCGGTTCCGCTCGCTCCGCTGCGGTAGAGGACCACCCCCATGTTGCGCGGCAGCCGCTGGCGAATGGTGTCCACCGACAGCGTCTGCACGCCGATCATGCGGGCGTGGCGAGCCCGGTGCGCGGTGCTGAGGAGCGCCACGGCGTCCACGCTCGTGACCTGCGGGTCGGCCGCGCCCTGGGGCAGGGGATCGCCCTGGCCCCGCTGGATGGAGCGCAGGCGCTGCAGGTGGCTGGCCCCGCGGCGGGTCTGGCCGAGGGAGCTCGGCGGAGGCTGGCTCGGCTCGGGGCCGGCGAGCTCGACCGGGGCGGGCACATCGGCCCCCAGGATCGACGCGAGCAGCATGCGCGAGCGCCCCGCCTCCAGCGCGTCGAGTGCCCGTTCCAGGTCGTGCCCCTCCTGCCCGAGCTGCAGCATCGCGTCGACCGCCTGGTCGTGCAGTCGGGGCGCGACGGCGCTGGTGTAGCTGACCTCCAGGGCGTCCAGCTCGAGGTCCCGCGCGAGGCCGGCCTTGAGCTCCAGCGCCTCTTCGAAGGCCGAGACGGCCTGCGGCCACTGCTGCACCGCGGCGTGCGCCCGACCGGTGACCTCCCAGACCTGCCACTCCAGGCGGCTCTGCGCCGACACGGCCGCCGCCAGGGCCTCGCCCGCGACTGCGAGCGAGGTGTCGGGATCGCCGGCCGCGAGGCGGCACTCGGCCAGGTAGAGCAGGCCGCGCAGCTGCCAGGTCCCCAGGCCCTGCCGGGTCGCGAGCTCCACCGCGTCCTCCAGCGTGGGACAGGCCAGCTCCGTGTCGCCCGAGGCCGTGCTCAGCCAGCCCTCGTGCACCAGCAGCTCCGGCAGCAGGCGCAGCAGGCTTCCCTCTTCGACCAGCGTCCTCGCCTGCTCCAGCGCCCACCAGGCCTCGTCCCGGTTGCCGGCCTGCTCCTCCGCGCCGGCGAGGCTGAACAGGAAGTTGACGCGCTCGGCCGGGGCGAAGGCGTCGCTGAACTCGGCGAGCGCGCGCAGCTCCTGCGTCGCCACCTCGTCGGCCCCCAGCGCCTGCAGCAGCGAGGCCACCCGATGCCGACAGAGCAGGAAGAGCTCCTGGTCGGTGCCCCCGGGCGCGACGTCCCCGTGCTCGGTCAGCAGATCCGCCGCGCGGTAGGCGTCCTCGAGCGCGAGCCCCAGGTCGCCGGTCAGGAACCACAGGGCCGAGCGCTGGAACAGGGCCAGCGCGGCCCGCGTCGGCCGATTCAGGGCCAGCTGGATCTCGACGGCTTCCCCGAGGACCTGGGCTGCCTGCGCGCTGTTCCCCCGCTCCGCCAGCAGCGTGCCGAGGTTGCCCAGCACCATGGCCGTCGAGGTGAGGGCGTCGGTGCGCTGGTAGTCCAGCAGCGCCCGGTCCCACCAGGTCTCTGTCTGGTCCAGCTCGCCCAGCATGCGGTGTGCGTTGCCGGCCCGCGACGCGATGGACGCCCGCAGCTTCACCGCCCCCCGGTCGTCCCGGGCCTCCAGGGCCTGCCAGATCTCCTGGTAGCGGGCGATCGCCTCGACCGGGGCGCCGTTGTCCCGGAGCTCGTCGGCGGCGCCGCGCTCCGCCTTGATGGCGGACAGATCGCCGCCTTCGTGCGCCGGGCCGGCCTGGCCCATGGCGCGCGGTGTGGTCAGGACGAGGCCGACCAGCGCGAGCACCAGGAGGGTGTTCGCAGGCCGTCGGCGATCGGGGTGGGATCCGATGACGACGTTGCTCCTCCCCATCCAATGCGGACCTCGGACCGAATTACCAATGGGGCTCTCCGATCCTGCACGAGGCGACCTGGGATCGCGACCGACTACACTGGCCTCGTGACCGACTCCCTCCGAGGTGTCGTCCTGGCAGGAGGCACCGGATCCCGGCTGCTGCCCCTGACCCGGGTGACCAACAAGCACCTGCTGCCCGTGGGCCGCGAGCCGATGATCTTCCACCCGGTGCGGAAGCTGGTCGAAGCCGGGGTCACCGATCTGCTGGTGGTGACGGGGGTCGAGCACATGGGGCACGTGGTCGGGGCCCTGGGCTCGGGCGAGGACTTCGGCTGCGACATCACCTACCGGGTGCAGCAGGAAGCCGGCGGCATCGCCCAGGCCCTGGCGCTGGCCGAGCCCTTCGCGCGCGGAGGTCCGGTGGTCGCGGTGCTCGCGGACAATGTCTTCGAGGATCCGCTGGGCCCGCACATCGCCGGTTGGGACCGCCGCGGCGCACACATCCTGCTCAGGGAGGTGCCGGACCCCGAGCGCTTCGGCGTGCCGGTCTTCGAGGGGCAGCGCCTGGTGCGGATCGACGAGAAGCCCACGCAGCCGAGCAGCTCCTTCGCGGTGACGGGCGTCTACTTCTATGACGGCTCGGTCTACGACATCATCCGGGGACTTCGGCCGAGCGATCGCGGCGAGCTGGAGGTCACCGACGTCAACAACACCTACCTCGATCGGGGCGCGCTCACCTGGGGAACCATGACGGGTTGGTGGACCGACGCGGGCACCTTCGAGACGCTGGCTCGCGCGAACCGACTGGTGGGCGGTTGATTCCCGGTCCCGCCGCGGCGGAAGATGCGCGCGCGTGACCCACGACCCCTCCATCCACTCCCGACGCGTGCTCGTCGATGGCGCCTTCGTCGACGCCACCGTCTGCGTTCGGGACGGCCGCATCGATCGCATCGAGCCGGGGTCCTCGCGGGGGTCGCTGGACCTCGGTGACGCCGTGCTCATGCCGGGGCTCGTCGACACCCACGTGCACGTGAACGAGCCCGGTCGAACCCACTGGGAGGGCTTTCGCACCGCCACCCGCGCCGCGGCGGCCGGCGGCATCACGAGCCTCGTGGACATGCCGCTCAACTGCATCCCCGTCACGACCAGCGCGGCGGCGCTGCAGCAGAAGCTGGACGCGGCGGAGGGGCAGCTGCACGTGGACTGCGGGTTCTGGGGCGGCGTCGTGCCCGGCAACGCGGACGCGCTGGGGCCGCTGGCCGAGGCGGGCGTGCTCGGGGCCAAGGCCTTCCTCGTGCATTCGGGCATCGACGACTTCCCCGACGTCGGCCGAGCCGACCTGATCGCCGGCATGCGCGCCCTGGCCGCAGCCGGCCTGCCGATGCTCGTGCACGCCGAGCTGGCCGGCGCGGAGGAGCCCACCGAGGGCCTCTCGCCCCGCTCCTACCGGCGCTACCTCGCTTCGCGCCCGCGGCACTGGGAGGACCGGGCCGTCGAGCTGGTCGTGCAGGGGGTCGAGGAGACCGGCTGCGCCGCACACATCGTGCACCTCTCCTCCGCCAGCTCGCTCCCGATCCTGGCCGCGGCGCGCGCGCGCGGCCTGCCCATCACCGCCGAGACCTGCCCCCACTACCTCTGCCTGCACGCGGACGAGGTTCCGGACGGAGCCACCGAGTTCAAGTGCGCCCCGCCCATCCGCGACGCCGCGAACCGCGACGCGCTCTGGCAGGGCCTGGCCGACGGGATCATCGACGGGGTCGTCTCGGACCACTCGCCCTGCACGCCGGAGCTGAAGCAGCTGGACACGGGCGACTTCGGCGAGGCCTGGGGCGGCATCGCCTCGCTCCAGCTCGGGCTGCGGAGCATCTGGACCGAAGCGAGCGAGCGGGGCTTCGGCCTGCCGGAGCTCGTCCGCTGGATGTGCGAGCGCCCCGCGGTCCTCGCCGGCCTGGGGGATCGCAAGGGACGCCTCGCCCCCGGCTTCGACGCGGACCTGGTCGCCTGGTTCCCCGAAGACTCCTTCGTCGTGCAGCCGGAGTCGCTGCACCACCGCCACAAGGTCTCGCCCTGGATCGGTCGCCGCCTGCGCGGCCGGGTCGTGGGCACCTGGCTTCGCGGCCACCGCATCGCCGACGAGGAGGGCCCCTGCGGCGCTCCGCTCGGTCAACCCCTGCTCGGGCGCTGCCATGAGTGAATCCCCCCGTTTCCCCGGCCTCGTCGACCTCGCTTGCGCGGACGTCGGCGGGCGAACCCTCGCCACCAGCGACGACTTCTTCGCCGGCTGCGCGAACCTGCTCGCGCCCGAGGAGCCGGTCTTCGACCCGCACGCCTACTGCGACACCGGCAAGGTCATGGACGGCTGGGAGTCCCGCCGCAAGCGGGTGGAGGGCCACGACTGGTGCACGCTCCAGCTGGGTCTGGTCGGGAGCGTGCAGGTCGTCGACATCGACACCGCGCACTTCCTGGGCAACCACTCTCCCTACGCCGCGCTGGACGCCTGGATGGGGGAGGGGGACCCGGACGAGGCCGACTGGACCGAGATCGTCGAGCCCTCACCGCTCGCGCCCGGCAGCCACAACCTCTTCGTGGTGGGGCAGCGCGGACCCTGGTCCCACCTGCGCCTGCGCATGTTCCCCGACGGCGGCATCGCGCGGCTGCGGGTCTGGGGCGAGCCCCAGGGAGCGACCGGCGTGCCCGACGACGAAGCCTTCGACCTCGCGGCCCTGGCCAACGGCGCGCGCGCGGTCGCCTGCAGCGACATGTTCTTCGGGCGCATGGACAACCTGATCCGCCCCGGCAAGCCGGCGAACATGGGCGGCGGCTGGGAGACGCGACGCAAGCGCGGAGCCGGCAACGACTGGGTCGTCATCGAGCTCGCCGAGGTCGCCGACCTGGAGCACATCGAGCTCGACACCTGGTTCTTCAAGGGGAACTTCCCCGACCGCGCCAGCGTGGAGGGGCTCTACGCGCCGGGCGGAAACCCCTGGGACATCAGCCGGCGAGCGGACTGGGCCGTCGTGCTGCCGCCGGTCGCCCTGGCTGCCGACTCGCACCACCGCTTCGACGAGCTGGTGGACCGCGGGCCCTTCACCCACCTGCGCGTGAGCGTCTACCCCGACGGCGGCATCGCCCGCTTCCGGGCCTTCCGCAAGCTGCCGGCCGGCGCGCAGATCGCCTGGCTCGACGGGGCAGGGGAGGTGGAGGCGACCAGCGCGCTGCTGGGCTGCTGCCACAGCCAGCGCTGGGCTGCGGGCATGGTCGACGCGCGGCCCTTCGGGTCCTGGGCGGCTCTGCTGGAGGCCTCGGACCGCCACTGGCGCTCCCTCGACCCGGGCGACTGGTTGGAGGCCTTCGCGGCCCACCCGCGCATCGGGGAAGACCCGGAACGCTTGCGGCAGCGCTTCGCATCCACGGCGGCGCAGTCGGGCGTCGAGCAAAGCGGGGTGCAGGGCGCGGGCGAGGAGATCCTGGTCGCGCTCCAGGAGGGCAACCGCCTCTACGAGGAGCGCTTCGGCCACGTCTTCCTGATCTGCGCGACGGGGAGGAGCGCGGCCGAACTGCTCGCCCAGCTGAGCCGGCGCCTGCTCAACAGCCACCAGCAGGAGCTCGAAGCCGCCGCGGCCGAGCACGAGAAGATCACACGCATCCGCCTGCAGAAGCTGGAGACCCCCGCATGAGCACCCTGTCGACCCACGTCCTCGACACCGCCCGAGGCTGCCCCGCCGAGGGGCTGAGCATCGAGCTCTGCCGCAAGTCAGCCGA
>JAJDAI010000560.1 GCA_029261955.1 Deltaproteobacteria bacterium
GAGGTTCCCGTTGCTGCCCACGTTCGTGATCGTGAAGGTGCCGCCCTTGAGGTCCGCGGCCACGAGGCGGTTGTCGCGCGCGCGCGCCACCTTCTCGGCCAGCGCCTCGGCCAGCTGCTCCAGGCTCATGCGGCCAGCCCCGTGGATCACGGGCACGACCAGGCCGCCGCCCGGCTTCGCCACGGCGATGCCCAGGTTCACCTCGCGGTGCACGATGCGCTGGTGGTCGCCCGTGAGCGACGAGTTGAAGCCCGGGTGTCGAACGAGGGCCTGCGCGACGGCGTGCGCGACGCAGAGCGTGTAGCTCGGCTTGCTTGCGCTGCCGGCCCGCTCCCGGCGGAAGGCCGCGACGCGGTGCATGTCCACCTCGACCAGGGTGCTGACGTGCGGGGCGCGCCACCAGGTCCAGGCCATGTGCTCGGCCATCGCCCGCCCGAGGGGCGAGAGCGGCTCGACCGAATCGCCCTCGAAGACCTCCGGCGCGTAGCGCTCGGGCGTGGCCGGGTCGAAGGGGGCCACCGCGACAGCGCCGAAGCCACCGGCGGGCATCTTCAGCCCGGGCGTGTAGCCGCTCGGCGGAGCGACGAAGCCGGAGCCCGCGCCGCCGTCGGCGAGAAAGGCCTCCAGGTCCCGGCGGGTCACGCGACCGTCCTTGCCGGTCCCGGCGACCTGACCGAGGTTCACGTCGTGTTCGCGGGCGAGCTTGCGGACCACCGGGGACACGAAGAGCTTGGTCTCGCCGGACGCCCGCGCGCTGAGGTTGCGCTGCTCCGGGTCCGAGGGCGACGGCGCCACCGCCGGCGCAGGCGCAGCGGCCGGCATCAGGGACACGCGCACGCTGGGCACAGCGGCCTTCGGAGCCTCGGGCGCTGCCTCGACCGCCTCCCCTGCCCCGCCGAGCACGGCGATGATCGAGCCGACATCCACCGTCGCACCAACCTCGGCCCGGATGGCCAGCAGCACGCCGTCCGCGGGGGCCGGGACCTCGGTCTCGATCTTGTCGGTGGACACGACGAGCAGGTCCTCGTCGCGAGCGACGGGGTCGCCCACCTGCTTGAACCAGCGGACGATGGTGCCTTCGGCGATGCTCTCGCCCAGGCCGGGCAGGCGGACCTCGGTGCTCATGGCGCGGTCTTTTCTCCGGTGCGGCGCAGGAGCGTAGCGACCTCGGCTCCCGGTTGCGAGGGGGTGCAGCCGAAGACCTCCGCGAAGGCCTCCTCGGCGGCATCCACCACGCCCTCGAAGGCCGGCGCCGGCGAGGCCAACCGGTCCAGGCTCGTGACCCCGGCGTCCGCGAGGCCGCAGGGCACGATGAGGTCGAAGAGGGACAGGTCCGTGCTCACGTTCATGGCGAAGCCGTGCATCGTGACCCAGCGGCTCGTCTTCACGCCGATGGCAGCCAGCTTGCGCGTGCCGTCCAGGGTCCAGGTCCCCGTGCGCCCGGGCACCCGACCGGTCTGCACCCCGAAGCTCGCCGCCGTCGCGATGAGCACGTCCTCCAGGCGCCGGAGGTAGGCGATGAGGTCCTGCTCCACGAGCTTGACGATCGGGTAGCCCACCAGCTGCCCGGGCGCGTGAAGGGTGATGTTGCCGCCCCGATCCGTGGGCTCCACGACCACCCCGCGCGCGCTCAACTGCTCGGGCGTCGCCACGAGGTTCTCGAGCCCGCGGCCCGTGTAGTTGTGCGTGATGGTCGGGGGGTGCTGGAGCAGCAGGAGCACGTCATCGATGTCGTCGCGCTGACGCGCCTGCAAGAGCTGCTTCTGCAGCGCAAAGCCGGAGGCGTAGTCGATGGTGCCGAGGCGGGCGACCGCGAGGGGACGCACGGGCATCTCCCTTCCAGAACGCGAGAGCCCCGGGATGCTGCCACCCCGGGGCCCCGCTGTCTTCTTCGCTGACTCAGGCGACGCGCGCGAGGTGCCCTTCGGCCCGCAGCCAGTCACGCATGCGACGGAGCGCGCGCACCTCGAGCTGCCTCACCCGCTCGCGGCTGATGCCGAGGGTCTCACCGACCTGCTGGAGCGTCTCGGGCTTGTCCACCAGGTGGCGTCGCTCGACGATCTCCTGCTCCCGGTCGGGCAGCGTCTTGATGGCGAGCCGCAGGTGAGCCCGGTGCAGCCGGTCCTCCTCGTCCTCGCCCAGCTGGTCCTCGGGGCTCAGCCCCTTGCCCGGGATGAAGTTGGCGCGCGGCGCAGACTCGTCGTCCTTGCCCACCGGCTGATCGAGGCTCACGTCGTAGCCGCCGAGGCGACCCTGCATGCTCACGATCGTCTTGCGGTCGACGCCGATCAGCTCTTCGAGCCGCTCCATGCGCTTCTCGCCCCGCAGGCCCTCACGATCCGCCGCAGCCGTGGCCTTGCCGAGGCGGCTGTAGACGGTGCGCTGACGCTGGGTGGTGCCCAGGCGGACGAGCGAACGGGTCCGCAACAGGTAGTCGCGGATGTAGGCGCGGATCCACCAGGCGGCGTAGCTCAGGAAGCGCGTGCCCCGCTCCGGATCGAAGCGGTCGATGGCGCGCAGCAAGCCCATGGTGCCTTCCTGGACGAGGTCCGCGAAGGCGACGTGCTGGTTGCTGAACTCGGCCGCGATCTTGATCACGGCGCGCATGTTGGACAGCACGAGCTTGTCGGCCGCCTTGCGGTCCCCCTGCTCGAGCCAGCGCTTCGACAGGTCGACTTCCTGCTCGGCGGTCAACACGGGGTGGGCCTGCACGTGGCTGTAGTACAGGCGGAGGGCGTCATCTCGTTGGCGTCGCATCGTCCTGCTTCCTGGAGACTTGATGTCCCCTGCTGTTCTCAACGGCCGTTTGGCTGCTGTCGTTACTACCTACGAGCCAAGCAGCCTGATCACTGACCGCCCGTGTGGTCTTCCTTTGCACGGTCGGTGCCAGCTGATCCGACACCGCCCTTGCCCGCCGCTCGAGTCGTCCCAATCTTGGGGACAGCCCCGCTCACCCTTCGGTTCCCGGGGCCCGCGCCCAGCACTGCTTTGACGCAGCGCGCGCTCGGTTCCTTCAACACGGTAGGACGGGCATTAAGTCCAACCTGGGGTCGTCTTTCTCACGCGCAACCTGACCGATCGGGCAGAAAGGCCGGACGCGGCGGCACGCGCGGCGGGATGCTAAGAACCCGGTCCGCAGCTGCCTCCGGGCCGCCTGCGACCCACCGCATCCCCCCTCGATCCCCGACCGGAAGGCCCCGATGCTCTCCTTCGAATTGAACGACATGCAGCGCGAGTTCCAGCAGCTCGCGCGCGACTTCGCCCGCAACGAGATCGCCCCGAAGGCGGCGCACCACGA
>JAJDAI010000057.1 GCA_029261955.1 Deltaproteobacteria bacterium
GCGATCTCGGTGTCCGCGTCCACGACCGAGTAGGAGAGCTCGACGAGGTCGCCGATGAGGTCGCTGCCCGCGCCGGGGTGGTCGAGCAGCGCGGCCAGGACGGCCTTCTCGGTGATGACCCCGGCGACGCCGTCGTCGGCCATGACCGGGACCTGCGAGACGCCGTGCTTGCGCATCAGCCCCGTCAGGGCCTCCAGCGTGTCGTCGACCTTCGCGGAGATGACCTTGCGCTTCGGCGTCGCGCCGAGCAGGTCCTTCACGAAGCCGAGCGCGTGCGGCTCGTCCAGGTAGCGGTTCTCCCGCATCCAGTCGTCGTTGAAGATCTTGCCGAGGTACTGGCGGCCGGTGTCCGGCAGCAGGATGACGACCTGCTGGCCCTCGGTGTCGTTGTGCTTGAGCCACTTCAGCGCGCCCACGACGGCGCCGCCGCCCGAGCCGCCGCAGAAGATGCCCTCCTTGCGCACGACATCGCGCGTCATCAGGAAGGCCTCCTTGTCCGTGATCCGCACGCAGTCGTCCATGTACTTGAAGTGCATGGTCGAGGGCAGGAAGTCCTCTCCGATGCCCTCCAGCGTGTAGGTGTAGGCCTCGGTCATCTTCCCGGTCTTGAAGAAGTCGTAGTAGAGCGAGCCGACGGGGTCCACGCCCACGATCTTGATGTCGGGGTTCTTCTCCTTCAGGTACTTGCCCACGCCGCTCAGCGTGCCGCCGGTGCCCATGCCCGCGATGAAGACGTCGATCTTCCCGCCCATCTGCTTCCACAGCTCGGGGCCGGTGAACTTGTAGTGCGTCTCGGGGTTGTCGGCGTTGTGGTACTGGCTGGCGAAGAAGGAGTTGGGGGTCTCCGTGCCGAGCTTGTTGGACACCGAGTAGTAGCTGCGCGGGTCCTCGGGCTCGACGGCCGTGGGGGTGACCACGACCTTCGCGCCGAAGGCCCGCAGCGCCTGCACCTTCTCGATGCTCTGCTTGTCCGGCATCACGAAGATGGCCTGGTAGCCCTTGACCGCCGCGGCCATCGCGAGGCCCATGCCGGTGTTGCCCGAGGTGCCCTCGACCACCGTGCCGCCGCGCTTGATCTCGCCGCGCTCCTCGGCCTTTTCGATCATGTGCTTGGCGATGCGGTCCTTGACCGAACCGCCCGGGTTCATGAACTCGAGCTTGACGAAGACGTCGCTGAGCAGGCCTTCAGTGACCCGGTTCAGGCGGACGATCGGGGTGTCTCCGATGGCGTCCAGGACGTTGTCGTAGACCTTGGTGCGTTCGGCCATTTCTGCCTCTGAAAGGGGTCGATGAGGGGCTGGGGAGCGCGCAGCAACTAGCACGCGGGGGCACGCGCAGCAATGCGCCAAAGCGGCTGCGTGAGCCTCTGCGATCAGTAGTGCGGAGGCGCCTCGTCTTCAGCCGCGCCCATGCCCTCCGGCGGGTTCTCCACCCGCTGCTTCAAGGCGGACAGCGCCGACTCCAACCGCAAGATGCGGCGCTCGTAGGCGCCCACGAAGTCCTGGAGCTTCGCGATCTCGGCGAGGCCCTCCTCGCTGCGGATCTCCAGTTCCATGCATCGCGCGTCGAGGGCACGGAGGGTCTCGTCCTGGCTGGTCTCGGGCATGCGGCGGATTGTAGTGGGCCGCGCGAGGGCACGCGCGGGGCATCAAGGAACAGCGGGCCTCCGCGACTTCGGTTGCGATCCGGTCGGTAGCGGGCCATTCTCGCCGCCCTTTTTTGGGAGGACCGATGCTGCCGCCGTTCTGCAACGAGACCTACTTCGATTTCAGCGATCCCGTGCACCACGCCGCCTTCACGGCGGCGCTGCAGAAGATCGAGAGCCACATGGGCCGCACCTACGCGCAGGTGATCGGCGGGGAGGAGATCCCCGGAAGCCGCACCTTCGAGTCGCGCAACCCGGGCGATCTGGACCTGGTGGTCGGACACTTCGCCGACGGCACGGTCGCGGACGCCGATGCAGCGCTCGAGGCCGCCTGGGCTGCCTTCCCGAGCTGGTCCGCGACGCCCGCCATCGACCGGGCCGCCATCCTCATGAGGGCCGCCGCCCTCATGCGCGCGCGGCGCCACGAGTTCCGCGCCGCGATGGTGCTGGAGGTCGGCAAGAGCTGGCCCGAGGCGGACGCCGACACGGCCGAGGCCATCGACTTCCTCGAGTTCTACGCCCGCGAAGGCGTGCGCTGGGCCAAGGACCAGCCGACGACCCCCTACCCCGGCGAGACCAACACCGCCCGCTACGTGCCCCTCGGCGCCGGCGTGGCCATCCCGCCCTGGAACTTCCCCGTCGCGATCGCGGCCGGCATGGCCTGCGCGCCCATCGCCGCGGGCAACACGATCGTCCTGAAGCCGGCCGAGCAGTCGCCCTACACGGCCTGGATGGTCTTCGACGTGCTGCGTGAGGCCGGGCTGCCCGCGGGCGTGCTCAACTTCGTGACCTGCGCCGACGGCGCCATCGTCGGCGGGCACCTCGTCCAACACCCCAAGACGCGCTTCGTCTCCTTCACGGGCTCCCGCGCGGTCGGCTGCTGGATCTACGAGCAGGCGGCCAAGGTGCGCGAGGGCCAGATCTGGCTCAAGCGGGTCATCGCCGAGATGGGCGGCAAGGACGCCAACCTCGTCGACGCCGACGCCGACCTGGAGGCTGCCGCCGTCGGCATCGTCCGCGC
>JAJDAI010000561.1 GCA_029261955.1 Deltaproteobacteria bacterium
CCCCGACCCCGACGCCGCTGCGCGCTCGCGGGTGCAGCTGACGAATCACTACGGCCTGAGCTCGCAGTGGTTCGAGGTGAACAAGAACGACAAGAAGGCCACCGCGGCGGCGACCGACTACATCCTGCAAGCCCTCCAGAGCGTGGCGTACAGCTACCACCAGAAGGCGCAGGAGACCGAAGACCCGAACGACTACCTGCTCGCGTCCCAGAAGTACCTCGAGTACCTCGAGCGATACCCCTTCGCGAAGAACGCCTACGAGCTGAACTACTACCTCGCTGACACCTACTACGGCGTCGGGGCGATGAAGTTCCAGGACAGCAACGGCAAGTGGGTCAACGGCTTCGAGAAGGCCATCGAGCAGTATGCCGTCCTCTTCGGCTTCCCCGAGGACCAGTACGAGTCCGCAGCGATCCAGGGGATCATGTTCTCGTACAACCAGCTGTGGACCACGGGCGAAGGCGCTGCGGTCGACCAGCAGCCGGAGGCGCTCGAGAACATCAAGCCGCCGCTCGGTCAGACCGTGCAGTTCAAGCGCGCCGAGTTCACCGACCTCGAGAAGAACTACATCCGCTCGGTCCGCTGGCTGCAGCGCGAGGTTCCCGCGGACCCGCGGCTGCCCACGCTGCTCTACGACGTGGGCCAGATCTACTACTACAAGAACCACCTCGACCCGGCCCGGCGCGTCTTCGACGAGATCATCGCCGCCTACCCCGAGACGGACGAGGGCGCCTACAGCGCCTCGCTGACGGTCAACAGCTACCTCTACACGGGGGAGCTGGGCAAGATGCGGGAGGCCACGGAGCGCTTCGCGTCCATGACGCTCGGCCTCGACCCGGTCGTGCAGGACACCCGCAACGCCGCCTTCGCGGGCCTGGCGAAGGACTCGCTCTTCAAGGAGGGTGAGACGGCCTTCAACCAGGATCGCTTCGAGTGCGCCCTGCTGTCCTTCCTGGACTACTACGACAAGTACTCAGTGAACGTGACGGACGAGAGCCCGCAGAACCTCGACCTCGCGGTCTACAACGTCGCGCAGTCCTACTCGAAGCTGGGCAAGGCGACCGAGTCGAACGTCTGGTACGAGAAGATGCTCGCGGACTTCCCGCATTCCCCGCAGGCGCCCGCCACCTTCTGGCGCATGGCCAGCAACTTCGAGCGGGTGCTCGAGCTCGACAAGGCCGTTCAGTACTACCAGGACCTGATCACCTACCACCCGGACCACGAGGACGCGATGAACGCCCTCTACAACACCGCGTTCCTGCGGGTTGGCCTCGGGCAGTTCGAGCAGGCGGCCGGGACCTACGAGAGGTACCACGACGCCTACACGGACCAGGACGACGCGAAGATCATGCTCTTCCGCGCCGCCGAGATGTGGGAGGCGTCCGACGACCGCCGTCAGGCGAAGCGCATCTACGAGCGCTGGCTCGACCTCTACGGCGCCGACGACGCGGATCGCTGGGTCGAGACCCAGTTCAAGCTCGCCGGCTTCCTCCGCGACGAGGGCAAGGACCGGCAGGCTGACGCCAAGCTGGCCGCGATCTCCGAGTCCTACGCGACGGTCAAGGACGACCTCGGGGGCATCGGGCTCAAGATCACGGCCGACCTGGCCTTCCAGCCGCTGCTCGCCGAGTTCGTCGAGTACGAGGCCTTCAAGTTCCCAGAGGACATCAGCAAGCCCGACCTCGTGCTCGCCGCCTTCGAGCGAAAGCTCGAATGGAACAACGAGATCAAGGCATCGATGGACCAGTTCGTCCTCGACTACGGGGACTTCGAGTGGCAGACGGCGGCGCTCTACTACAAGGCGCTGTCCTTCAAGCGGCACGGAGACACCTGGGTGTCCTCGGCCAACCCCTTCGACTTCGAGAGCGACGACCCGGACGAGATCGACAAGGCCATCAGCTACCAGGACCAGCTGTTCGCGAAGGCGCAGCCCTTCTTCGACACGGCGGCGGAGGGCTTCAAGCAGGTCGTCCAGTTCGCGGTCGACAAGAAGCGCCACACCCCGTGGGTGGACGAGGCGCTCAAGGAGCTGAACCGCACGGACCCGAACACCTACCCGGTGCCGAAGCCCGAGAACTCGACCGTCATCGAGTCCGACGCGCTCGATCTGCCGGCGTTCATCGAAGAGTCGCCGAAGACCGAAGCCACGCGGATGCGCGAGCAGGTCCGCCAGTTCGCGCTCAACGGGAGGCAGCCATGAACCGCAGCTGGCTCGTCGCCCTGGCCCTCGCGATGGCCACCCCCGCCGCGGCGCAGCAGGCCGCCACGACGGAGGAGGCTCCGCCGGAGCGTCAGACTTCGCCCGACGGTCGGCTCCAGCAGCTGGACGCCTACGGCAACCCGCTGTTCGACGCCGAGGGCAACCCCATCTGGGAGGCGACGCCCGAAGAGAAGGCGCTTCAGGCCTACGAGGAAGCCCTCGTCCTGCACCGCGGCATCCAGGGCCAGCAGCCGGACCTCTTCAACGCGGCGTCGAAGCTGACCGAAGCGGTCAACAACAACCCGAACTTCCGTGAGGCCTGGTTCAACCTCGGCATCGTCCAGCTCGAGCAGAACCTGGTGAAGGATGCCCAGCGCACCCTGCAGCGGGCGGCCGATCTGGACCCGAAGAGCGTCGAGACCTGGCTGGCCCTCGGCATTGCCTTCGAGCGGGACGGCATGTTCACCGCCGCGGACAACGCGTACGCCAAGGGGCTCTCGGTCGAGAACGAGAACGTCGCGCTGCTCAACGGCGTCGCCCGCCTCATGCGCAAGCGGGGCAAGTTCGACGAAGCCGCTTCCCGTGCGCGCGCGATCTTGAAGATCAACAGCAACAGCCTCGATGCCTACAACACCCTGGGCCTCTCGTACCTGGCGACCAACCAGTACGAGCTCGCGGACTTCGTGCTCATGAAGGCAGAAGCCTCGGTGCCCGGCGGCGACAAGAGCGCGTCGATCGCGGCGAACCGTGGGCTCGTGTTCTTCCGTCAGGGACAGGAGTTCGAAGCCGAGGAGCAGTTCACGCGCGCTCAGGCTCTGGATCCCAAGCACCCCGGGGCCAGCGTCAACCTGGCGCACCTGAAGCTGAAGAACCTCGACTTCCAGGGCGCCTTGACCCTGCTCGAGACCGCGCACCGCGTGCTGCCAGCCAGCATTCCGGTCCAGCTGAACCTCGCGGTCGCGCGCCGCGGAACCGGCGATCTCTCCGGCGCGAAGTCGATGCTCGAGGGCATCGTCGCGGCTGACGGGGAGTACGCGGGCGACGCGCTGCTGAACCTGGGCATCCTCTATGGCGACTTCCTGAAGAACCAGGACGCTGCGATCGACATCTACAGGGAGTACATCGCGAAGCGGGAGGACGCCGGCGACGTGCTCGCCGAAGACGCCCCCGTGCGGGACTACCTCAAGGAAGCCGAGAAGCAGAAGCGACGTGAAGACAAGCGCCGCCAGAAGGATGCGAAGAAGGCTGCGAAGGAGGCAGCGAAGGCTGCAGCAGCCGCCGAGGAGGCCGCTGCGGCGGCCACTCAGCCCGCTCCGCAGCCGGTGGAACAGCCTGCAGAGCAGCCGGTCGAACAGCCTGCTGAGCAGCCCCCCGAGCCCGCTCCTGCCGATCCCGCTCCGGCGAACGATCCGGCGCCGGCACCCACTGGAGATCCCCAGTGAGATCGCAGGACTTGCATTCCCCGATCGCAGATCCTTATAATCCCGCGGCAATGCTTCAGGACCGTGGAATCTGGACACGAGTTGGTGCGATCGCCTTGGCCATCGCGCTCGGTTTTGTCCTTGTCCCGCTTCAGGCGGGAGACGCCCTGGCGCAGCGCAAGAAAGTCGTGTTTGGCGAGGAAACCGGTGGCTCCGAGGTAATCGGCACCGTGCACAAGCCAGAGGTCGGCTACATCATTACGCGACAGGAGCAGGAGGATCTCGAGACCCTCCAGCTGAAGGAAAGCTTCATCCCCAAGATCGTCAAATCTGTGGAGAAGAAGCCCTTCTAGACCCTTCTGCGGGCCCGGGCTTCCGGTCCCCATCGAGTTCAGCTAAAAGGAGCCGGTCCTCGTGTCCGGCATCTAGCGGCGGACACAAGAAACCGCTTAAAGTTTCGCCCCAATTGTTCCGCTCGGAGGTTCCTCGGAATGGATTTCGTCCTCAGCTTTTTCCGCGATGGCGGACCGTTCATGTACATCATCCTGGTGATCTCGGTCATCGCGATGGCGACGGTCATCGAGCGGGGCTACATGATCCTGTTCCGCTACAACCTGAACGGTGCCGCCTTCATGGCGCAGGTTCAGAAGTTGATCATGGCCAACAACATCGACCGGGCGATCAAGCTCTGCAACGCAGAGTCGAACGCCGCCCTCACGAAGGTGCTCAAGGCCGGGCTGACCCGCGCCAACCGCAGCGCTCTGGAGATCCAGAACGCCGTGGACGAGGCCACCCTCGAGGTCATCCCGCAGCTCCAGAAGCGCACGCCCTACCTGGGCATGTGGGCGAACGTCGCCACGCTGGTCGGCCTGCTCGGAACGATTTCCGGTCTGGTCATGGCCTTCAAGGCCGTTGCGACCGCCGCGCCGGAAGAGAAGCAGACGATGTTGGCCGCCGGTATTTCCGTCGCCATGTACACGACTGCGTTCGGCCTCATCGTCGCCATCCCGGTGATGATCTGCCACTCGATCATCACGAACCGCACGGTGAAGCTGGTCGACGAGATTGACCAGTACAGCGTGAAGCTCATCAACCTCCTGGCCGCCCGCCAGCGCGGCACCCTCAAGGAGGACGGCGGCGAGGGCTAGTCCCTCGACTCCATCCTTTTCTGGGAACCTCGTTGAGGTGCCCGCGGTCCATACGAACCACGGCGCCACTACACCAGGCGGAGAAACTCGGGCATGAGCGATCACAAGCCATCGTCACGGCGGCGGTCATTCGAGGAAGAAGAGCTGGAGCTCAACCTGCTCCCGTTCATGAACCTCATGACGCTCCTCATCCCGTTCCTTCTGGCTTCGGTCCAGTTCGTCACCCTGGCTGTCATCGACTCGTCGTTGCCCGCCATCGGCGCCCCGGACCCGAGCAAGCAGAAGGACAAGGATGAGACGCCTCCGCTGAACCTGACCATCGGTGTGACCGATGAGGGGTTCACGGTCGCAGGCAGCGCTGCGGTGCTGGGTTGCGAGAAGGGCGGCGGGGACAAGGACGACACCTGCACGACCGTCCCCAAGCGCGCGGACAGCAACTACTGCGCGGAGACCCAGTGCGCTGGTGACCCGGGCTGCCGACCTGACCCGGCCTGCCACGACTTTGAAGAGCTTCACAAGCTCGTGGCTCAGGTGAAGGACTTCGACGGCGACGGGGACGGGATCCCCGACTACGAAGACGAGCAGAACGTGATCATCGCGCCCAACGCCGAGATCCCCTACGCGGTCCTCGTCGGTGTCATGGACGCCACCCGCGACTTCAAGCCTGACGGTGAGACCGAGCGCAAGGACCTGTTTCCTTACGTGGTCATCGCCGGCGGCGTGAAGTAGCCCGAGCAGGACTGGACGGAACCAATGCCTGTCAAGACGCGCCGCGCACCGGCCGAAGCCAAGCTGAACATCACCTCCTTGATGGACATCATGACCATCATCTTGGTGTTCCTGCTGAAGAGCTACTCCACCGAGGACATCCAGATCGCGCCCTCGGATGATCTCCGTCTGCCGGTCTCCTCCGCCCAGAAGCCCCCCGAGCTGGCCGTGAATGCGGTTGTCTCGCAGGCGGCCATCACCGTCGACGGCGTGAAAGTCGTGGACGTGGCCGGTGGAGTCGTCGGCGAGGAGTACAAGCGGGGCACGCTCATCTCCCCTCTCTTTGATATCCTCAAGGAGAAAGCAGACGAGGCGAAGGCCATCGCCGAGGCGCGGGCTTCGGTCGACTTTACGGGGAGGCTCCTCCTCCAGTGCGACAGGGACATTCCCTTCAGCCTCGTTCGCGAGGTCATGTACACCGCAGGGCAGGCGCAGTTCGCCGAGTTCAAGTTCGTCGTCTACAAGGGGGGCGAGTAGCCCTCCAGGGAGTCCGCGCCCCAGTGGAAAACTCCCTGACAGGTGCAGTACGGAAACACACAATCCGTGCCGAGGAACCGGGTTCGGAATCAATCCGAGACCCGGGTGGCGAGAGGACCTGAATGGCCGGCCAGGTAGCCAGCTCGCGACGGAAGCAGACCGCGGGGCGAAACAGGCAGCCCCCTCAGCGGCGTGCTCCTGAGCACAAGATCCTTCGGATCGGAATCATCCACAATGGTCGCATTGTCGAGGAGCGTCTGATCCCATCGGGTCAGGGCGTCACCGTCGGCGACAGCGCCAAGTGCACTGTGGTGATTACCGGTGGGGACCTCCCTCGGAAGAAGTTCGAGCTCTTCGCGGAGAAGAACGGGCATTACGACCTGAACTTCACCAAGTCGATGCACGGCAAGGTTTCCGTCACCGACAGCATCGAGACCCTCGCGTCGCTGGCCCAGAAGGGCACGGCGAAGAAGCGCGGCGACCACTTCACGTTGTCCCTCAACGAGAAGAACCGCGGCAAGGTCTACGTCGGGGATCACACGATCCTCTTCCAGTTCGTCACCCCGCCGCCCCAGCCCGCGCGTGCTCGCACGTCGGACTTCCGGGCCTTCCGCTGGGACGATGTCGACTGGGTCTTTCTCGCCATCCTCCTGCTTTCGGCCCTGTTGCATACGGCGGCCGTGATCTGGATCGAGAGCCAGCCGCCGGCGAAGACCATGCGGCTGGAGGACTTCCCGGATCGCTTCGTGAGATTGATGCTCCCGGAGGAGCAGCCGGAGCCGGAGCCGGCGCCCGTCGCCGAAGAGGGCGAGGGCGAGGCCGCCGACGAGGTCGAAGACGCGACCCCCGCACCGGAGTCGGAGCCTGAGGACGACGGCGGCGCGGACGAGCAGCCGGAGGAGCCGGCCGAGACCGCTGAAGAGCGTGCCGGCCGCATCGAGGAGGAGGCCCAGAGCAAGGGCCTGCTCGCGATCATCGGCACGGCTGGAGAGAGCTCCAGCGGCGACGCGGTCGCCGACCTCCTGTCGGATGCCAACAGCCTGAGCGACGACGTGGGCAAGGCGCTCGCGAACTCCTCGGGTGTGGCCATCGGCCGACGCGACAACGAAAACAGCGGCCTGCGTGGCGGCGGTGGCGACGGCAGTGCCGCCGGCATCGGCGACCTGGCGGGCGCCAAGGGCGGCAAGGGCGGAACGGTCAAGAAGGAGAAGGCCGAGATCAAGGGCAGCATCAAGACGGGGGCGGCTGACATCAGCTCGAGCCCGGAGGACCAGACCTCCATCTCCCGGACGATGAAGCGCTACACGGGCCGCATCAAGCAGTGCTACGAGCGGCAGCTCAAGCAAGACCCCGAGCTGGCCGGCAAGGTCACCGTCTCCTTCGAGATCGACACCGAGGGCAACGTCAGCGGCGTCGGCATCGAGGAGAACACCACCGGCAACGCCGAGCTGGGCACCTGCATCAAGCGTGAGATCGGGCGGATTCGATTCGTCCCAGCTCCCGAGGACGATGTCGAAGTGGCCGGCTACCCATTCATCCTGGCGCCCGGCTAAGTGATCAGCGGCGGGGGCCCTCATTTCTCAAGGTCTGAGGCAGGCCACCGATACGGATCGATCGGGCCCCTACGCGCCCGAGAGGTTCCGTTGACAGCCCAGAAGCCCGAACCCATACTGAAGAGCTGTAGGCTGCTTGCCTGCGCAATTCAGGAGGCCACATGACCTACAGTCGACGTCTGCGACTCGCCCTCGCGGTGGGAGCCATGCTCCTGCTCGCCACCCCGGCCCTCGCGCTGGAAGGTGACGGAACGACCACGGACGCCGACCTCAGCGGTCAGAACCTCACCTTGAAGCAGAAGAAGGAGTTCGCCGCCCAGGCGACCAGCGACCTCGACGGGGCGACCTCCAAGCTGCTCAAGCTGATCGAAGAAGCGCAGCGGACCAACGACATCATTCTGCTGAACTGCTTGAACGACAAGCTGGGGCTGCTGCGCGGCGCCCAGAAGGCGTCCGAGGACGCCCGCTTCGCCCTCGAGGAGGCCGCGGCGCGTGAGAACGCCGACCTCGTCGAGCACAACTTCAAGAAGCTCTACATCGCCAGGGATTCGGGACTGACCCTGGCCGCAGAAGCCGAGGCTTGCGCCGGCCAGGTGGGTTCGTCCTTCCCGGGTCAGACGCGCGTCGTCGTCAACGTGGAGGGTGGCGGTGAGGGTGATGATGACTTCCGTGTCGCGTCGGATACCGATACGCGGCCGCCTGATTCCTCACCACAAGACTGAGATCGTTGTCACAGACGGGGCCGTCGACTTGCAGTCACGTCCCTCTTGAGGCACAAATGCGCATCGTCCGGGAGAGGGGTCACAGACGACCCGGACGACCGCAAACGAGTCACGGACAGGCTGATGCCTGGCTTGTGCAGCAGCGGCAGGGCCTGGAGGACGGGCCAGCGGAGGCAGAGAAGGTGAAGCAGTTCGGGGCTTCCCACATGCCAAGTCGGGTCACTGGAACCTTGCTGGCTACCGTGCTCTTGCTCGTTTCGGCTCCCGCGATCGCCGCGGAGTCGGGGTTGCCCGTGGGCGATCTCGTCTTCAAGCCCGGCATCCGAGTCGGGCTCGTCTACGACTCCAACGTCGAGAAGACGTTCGACACCCCCGAGGGCGACATCGGCCTGGAGGCGCGGCCCTACCTGGGCGTCGTCTACCCCGGTGAGAACTTCCGGTGGGAACTCAACGTCCACTACCGGCTGTTCAGCTACTTCAACATCGGCGCGGACAACCACGACGCCTACCAGGTGTTCGACCAGTTCGGCTTCGGCACGTCCTTCGACGTGAACCGGAAGGGCAAGGTCGGCTTCAAGTTCGCGCCGGAGGTCTACAACCGACCCTTCCGGCAGGGCCCGGCCGACGCGCCAGACCACCAGCTGGGCGTCCTGGCGCCGATCGAGCTCCGGTTCCGGCCGTCGAAGGCCTTCGACATCGGTCCGGTCGCCCAATACGAGTTCAAGCGCGTCTACCGCGCCTTCACGCCCTTCATGGCCAACCCCCCGCCCCTCGCGCAGCAGCACGAGGTCTTCGGTGGGCTGTCGCTGGACTGGCGCTTCTTCCCGCGCAGCCACATGCTCGTCCAGGCCCACGGTGGTGGAATCCTCTTCGATGAGGATGTCTGCGTCACCGGGTCGGGGCTGACCTGCCCGGACACCAACGTCCTGCAGGATGGTGGCTTCTTCCGGGTCCGCGGCGGCGTGAAGGGCGACATCACCCGCAAGGTCTCGCTGATGGTCCTCGGTGGCTACGGCAGCGCGATCTTCCCGGATGCGCAGGCCCGGAACCTGACGGCGGAGAACGGCATCCTGGCCAGCGTGGAACTGGGCCTGCGGCCGATCACGACGCAGCGCTTCGGCTTCGGGTTCGACCGCGACTTCGAGTTCAAGCACTTCTCCACCTGGGTCGTCGATAACGACGCGTACTTCAAGTACAAGGGCCTCTTCTTCGGCCGCCTCGGTGGCGCCGTGGACTTCACCTACACCTTCCGGCAGTTCGGCAACACGACTCCGGCTGTGACGGCTGATGGCGACGGCACGAAGGACTTCGAGCACCAGTTCACCGCGGGGGTGCAGCTGGAGCTGATGATCCTCGAGTGGCTGCACGTCGACGCGTCCTACACCTTCAGCATGGTGAACTTCGCGGACGAGGATCAGGACCAGGGCGAGTACATCGCCAGCCGCGTCCTCTTCGGCGTGACCTTCGGCTTCCGCTAGCGGGAGCCGCGCAGGCTCTCCCTGAGTCGCGCTTCGGGACGCAGCCCCGGCGGCTCTCGCGTCCCCTCCACAAAGACGATTCTGCACCCTGGACGCGGCGCGCATTCGCTCGCGTGAGCCTCTAGGATGGCGCGCTGCTCAGGCAGCGGAGGTTTCGTGATGGTCGACTACTTCGTGCACCCCAGCTCCGTCGTGGACGACGGCGTCGAGATCGGTGCGGGAACGAAGATCTGGTTCTTCAACCACGTGCAGGGTGGCAGCAAGATCGGCGAGCGCTGCATCCTCGGCCAGAACATCAACGTGGACGGCCACGTGGTGATCGGCAACGGGGTCAAGATCCAGAACAACGTCTCGGTCTACAAGGGCGTCACCATCGAGGACGATGTCTTCCTGGGCCCCAGCTGCGTGTTCACGAACGTGCTGAACCCCCGCGCCCACGTGGAGCGCAAGACCGAGTTCCTCCCCACCCTGGTGGGTCGCGGCGCGACGGTCGGGGCCAACTCGACGATCATCTGCGGTCACGACCTCGGCGCCTACTGCATGGTCGGCGCGGGCGCGGTCGTGACGAGCCACGTCGCTCCGCACGCGTTGGTCGTGGGGGTGCCCGCCCGCCACCACGGGTGGGTCTGCCGCTGCGGCGAGCGCATCGAATTCGAGGGCGGCCAGGCCGCCTGTGCGACCTGTGGGGACGCCTACACGCTCCAGGACGGGCAGGTCAGCCTGCGCGCCGGCGGGGACGCAGCAACCGGCCGCTGAGGCTTCAGAGAGGGCAGGTCAGATGAGTGAGGATCGGGATCTCGGCATTGGTGTGGTCGGAGCGGGTTTCTGGGGGAAGAACCTCGTTCGGAACTTCGCACGGACGAAGGGCGCACGCCTCGTGGCGGTGGCGGACCTCGTCGAGGCGCACTTGCAGCGCGCGCAGTCGCTGGTGCCCGGCGTCACGTGCACCACGCGCTTCGAGGACCTGCTGGAGAACCCGGAGATCGGGGCGGTCGCCGTGGTGACGGAGGCCGCGACCCACCACCGCTTCGCCAAGGCCGCGCTGCTGGCGGACAAGGACGTCTACGTCGAGAAGCCGCTGACCCTGACCGTTCAGGACGCGCAGGAGCTCGTGACCCTGGCGGCCGAGCGCAACCGGATCCTGATGGTGGGCCACCTGATGCTGTTCCACCCGGCGATGCGCTGGATCAAGGAGCGGCTGGCGGCAGGCGAGTTCGGGGACCTGCACTACCTGTACTGCCAGCGCTTGAACCTGGGCGTGGTCCGGCGTGACGAGAGCGCCTGGTGGTCCCTGGCGCCGCACGACATCTCCATCCTGCTGTACCTGATGGACGAGCTGCCCCGCGACATCAGCGCGCGTGGGCACAGCTACCTGCGCTCGGACATCGAGGACGTGGTCTTCGCGAACCTGCGCTGCGAGGGTGGCCAGGCGGCCGAGGTGCACACGTCCTGGTTGGACCCGCACAAGATCCGGAAGCTGACGCTGGTGTGCAGCGGCAAGATGATCACCTTCGACGACAGCCAGCCGGTCGAGAAGATCCGGGTCTACGACAAGGGCGCCGAGCGCTCGGTGAACTACAACACCTTCGCGGAGCTGATCTCGCTGCGGCAGGGGGACATCTGGATCCCCAGCTTCGCGATGACGGAGCCGCTCCTGGTCGAGTGCCAGCACTTCGTGGACTGCGTGCGGGAGCGCCGCACGCCGGACACCCCGGGTGAGCAGGGCCTCGAGGTCGTGCGCATCCTGCAGGCCGGTCAACGGTCCATCGGCCTGGGTGGCGCGCCCGTCGCGCTGCGCTGAACCGAGCCCTTCGCCGCGGGCCGTCCCTCTCTCGGGGGGCGGCCCGCGCTGCGTTCTGCGCCCGCGATGAAGAATCGTGGAGGCTCCTGCGTCCAATCGACACGAACGATGAATGAGGAGCCGATCTGCCTCATATGGTAGAAAGTGTCGAGATTTGTCGCAGAGGGTCCAAGTACCTTCGAGATTTGAGGAAACCGCCTGGAGCCGCCCGTGGCCTCGACGCGCAGGAACCCGACCCGCTCCACCTCCACCAGCAAGACGAAGCCGTCGCGCTCGGCGGCGAAGCGAACCACGCGCGTTCGACGCGGCGGAGCCGTGATGGCCCGCCCGAAGGTGGACGACAACAAGCGCACCGGCCTGCGGACCATCCGCAAGCGGCGGGTCGCGCTCGTCAGCGAGCTGATGGCCATGGGCTCGCTCGCCCTGGGCGCGCTCCTGCTCCTGGCCCTGCTGAGCTACCACCCCGCCGACGCGCTGGCCGGGCAGTGGGGCGACGAGGGGACCATCCGCAACTGGATTGGGCCCTTCGGCGCGTGGACCTCCCAGCTGGTGGTGGACGTGATGGGCATGACCGCCTTCGCGCTGCCCTTGCTGCTGGGCCTGGGCTCTGCCTCGCTCTTCGCGAGCCGCTCGCGCCGACCGCGCTGGAGCGAGCTGATCGGCTTCTTCGCGGTGCTCGCCTCGCTCGCACTGCTGGTGCACCTGTGCTTCCCCTCGGTGTCCTTTCGGGGCGCGGACGTGGAGGGCGGCGGCCTCGTCGGGGACGCCCTGGCATCCCTGCTGCGCGGCTGGGTCGGCGTGCCGGGGGCGTGGATCGCCGGGCTGACCGTCCTGGCTGCGGCGGCCCGGGTCACCTTCGGCGTGCGGATCGTGAACATCCTGCGCGGCGGGGCCTCGCGCTCGACCGCGGTGG
>JAJDAI010000562.1 GCA_029261955.1 Deltaproteobacteria bacterium
ACCCCGGCGTCGTCGAGCATGCCCCGCTGCCGGCCCGCGGGGTCGCCCTCGGCGAGCGGCACGAAGGCGCTGCCTGCCCGCAGGATGGCCAGCAGGCCCACCAAGAGATCGGGCCCTGGCTCCGCGAGCAGGCCGATGCGCTCGCCCGCGGGCAGGGAGGCGGCCACCGCGGCGGCGCGCTCCGCCAGCTCCCCGTAGGACATGGAGCCCGTGGGGCAGAGGCAGGCGGGCCGCTCCGGTGCGGCCTCGATCCGGCCGGCGATGCCGGCGGCGACGGAGCGGGGGGACGGATCCGGGGGCCCTGCCTTCGCTCCCCGCGCCAGGGGGCCGAGGAGCCGGGCGCGCTCGACCTCGGCCACCGCCCGGGGATCCTCGCGACCTGCGGCCACGTCCTCCAGCAGACTCGTCCAGTTGGCGGCCAGGCGCTCCAGGGTCGCCTGCTCGAACAGCTCCGCGGCGTACTCCAGGGCGACCACAATCCCGGCGTCCGAGCGCGAGGCCGTCGCCGCCAGGTCGAAGGCCACGGCGTCCACGTCCAGGGCCCGCGGCGTCCAGGTGGCGCCGCCGAGCTGCACGGGCCGGCCGAGCTCCCCGGAGACCAGCTCCCGGTGCGAGGCCGGCGTGCCCGGCGCGAGGCTCTGCCACGCGAAGAGCACCCGCAGCGTGGACGTGCGCTGGGCGTCCCGCGGCGGCGCGAGGCGCTGCACCAGGGTGGCGAAGGGCAGCTCGGCGTGGCTCAAGGCGTCGGCGACGCAGCGGTGGGTCTCGCCCAGCAGCTCCGAGAAGGCGCGCTCCGGGGCCATGCGCAGGCGCAGGGGCACGACGTCGACGAAGGGCCCCAGGGTCTGCCCGAAGCGGCGGTCGAAGCGCCCCGAGATGGGCGAGCCCACCAGCAGATCCTCCTGGCCGGAGTAGCGCTCGAGCAGCACCCCGAAGGAGCAGAGCAACAGCGAGAAGAGGGTGACGTCCTGCTCGGCCGCGCGGCGCTCCAGGGCCTCGGCGAGCCCGGGCGGCACCACGAAGCGCCAGGTGCGGCCAGCGTGCCCGCGCGGCTCGGGCGGGCGCAGGTCGGTGGGCAAGGGCAGGTCCCAGCGCGCGCCGGCGAGCTGCTCCTGCCAGTGGCGCCAGGAGGCCTCGCCCGCGAGCCCATCCAGCCGGCGGTCCTGCTCCTGGGCGAAGGCGGCGTAGGTGCCCTCGGCGAGGGCGGGCTGCCCCTCGATCAGCTCCTGGAGCAGCAGGGACATCGAGCTCAGGTCGGCGACCAGGTGGTGCAGCGTCAGCGCGACGACGTGGCGCTCGGGCCCCTGCCGCAGCACGCGGAGCCGGACCAGCGGCCCCTCCGCCAGGTCGAGGGGCGCCAGCGCGTCCCGCTTCAGGACCCGCTCGACGGTGGCCTCGCTCCAGCCGGTCGCGTCCTCCTGCGCCACCGAGGCCTGCGCGGCGGAGCGCACCCGGGCCACGGGCACGCCATCGACCAGGGGAAAGGTCGTCCGCAGGATGGCGTGGCGCTCGATCGCGCCGGCGAGTCGCTCGATGAGGGCCTGGGGGTCGAAGGGGCCGTCCACCCGGGCCGCGAAGGGCAGGTGGTAGGCGGGGCAGCTGGGCGCGAGCTGGTGGAAGAACCAGAGGCCGCGCTGCGTGCCGCTCAGCGGGTGCCAGAGGTCCTCGG
Organism: Deltaproteobacteria bacterium; assembly: GCA_029261955.1. Lineage (GTDB taxonomy): Bacteria > Myxococcota_A > UBA796 > UBA9615 > UBA9615 > CALCXL01. Next base: position 1,670 of record JAJDAI010000562.1, read on the forward strand.
CGCCTTCGGGGCCGGGCAGGGCGGCGTGCAGCGCGGGGCGGTTCGCCTTGAGGGCCTCGCGCAGGTCATCCAGCGCGCCCGGCGGGGAGCGGAAGCGGAGCTGCCCCTCGTCGATCCACAGGTGAACCCCGCGGGACGACGCGGCCAGCAGCGCTTCGGCAGCGGTCACCGATCAGAGCTCGTAGACGACCCGGAAGGCGGACTTCGCGCCCGGCGGCACGACGTCGAGGGGCTCGAACTCGACCCCCGCCTCGTCCACGGCATCGCAGAAGGCGCCCGTCACGAGGATCTCCCAGGCCTTCGCCGTGTCCTCGCCCAGCTTGCTGGCGGCGTTCACCTGCGCGCCGAAGACGTCCGCGTCCCCGATCTTGAGCACCTGGCCGAAGCCGAGGCCGATGCAGAGCAGGATGTCGTCCTCGGCCGGCGTGCTGTCGTTGTGCACCTTCAGGTGCCGCTGCATCTCCACGGCGCAGGTCAGGGCCTTGGCCGGGTTGCGGAAGATGACCAGCAGGCTGTCGCCCTCACTCTTGATGAGGATCCCGTCGTGCTCGTCGATCAGCGGCACCAGCTCGCGCTCCGACGCGAAGATCGTCTGGAGGAAGTGCGTGATCCCGAAGGCCTCGACCGAGCGGGAGAAGCCAGCGAGGTCCGTGAACATCACGCACCAGGTCTCCCCGAAGAGGTCCCAGATCCGCTTGTCGATCCGCACCTTGTCGGCGCCGGGCTTCATCCGGTCCTCGATGAGCGTGCTCAGGCGCTCCTCGGATGCGCCCTGGCCAATGCGTCGCGTGATTCTCATGCAGGTCTCCCGATGGGGGGGATTCTCCGGGACGCCTTCGGGCGCCACAAGCCGCGATCAGGGCGCGACGGCGTGCCCGAAGGCGTCGTGATCGCCGTCGTCGGCGTAGACCTTGATGAAGAAGGCCTCGCCGGGCAGCTCGCCCTCGAAGTCCAGGTCCGCCTCGAAGCGGCCGTCCACCACCGGGACCTCCTGGCTCGCCGCGATCCGGTTGTTGGCGATGACCCAGTTGGCGTTGATGGCCGCGGCTTCGGCCGCCGCGGGATCCAGCTCGCCCATGTGCTGGTCGGCGTCGACCTCGAGGGTCACCCGGGCCGTGCCGGACTCGATGCCGGGGGCCAGGCCGCCGACCTGGAGGCTGCCCGTCGCGATGCTGCCGGCGATGGAGTCGATGGTGACGGCGGCCTGCGGGTAGAGCGTGGGCGTCGCCGGGTCGCCGAGCAGGTTGTAGAGGTCCAGGCTCTGGCGCTCGATGAGGACCATCTCCTCGTCCGTGAGGTCCTGGAGCCGCGCCAGGGCCCGCATGAGATCGCGGGTGGCGTCCTCGTGCTCGATGGACGCGACCTTCGCCAGCCGGATGACGTCGCCGAAGGTCGGGGGCATCGCGTCGAAGAGGGCCCGCTGCATCTCGTAGGGATAGACGGCGTTGGCGTAGGGGTGCGTGAGGTCCGAGGCGGCGAAGGCCGCGATGGGTCCGCCCTCCTTCCAGAGCGCCGCCTCGGCGATGGAGCCGAGATCGCCCGCGTAGCTGCCGTTGGAGCAGGCGAAGAAGAAGGCGAAGGGCTGGCGGTTCTCCAGCGCCATCGCCTCCAGCTGGTCCTGGGACAGGCCGTCGTTGAAGGCCGCGCTGCCGTGCCCGATGTAGAAGGCGCCGACCGCGCCGGCGTCGAAGAGGTCGACGACCTTGTCCGTGAAGGGCACGTAGAACCAGTCGCTGGCCGCGTTGTCCCAGACACCCCAGATGTCGAAGCTGTGGTTCACGTCGGTGAGGGTGTCGAGGATCAGGCCCTGCGCGATCGCGTCGAACTCGGCCCCGAAGCCGCTGTCCCCGGCGAAGAGCACCAGGCGTCGGTTCCAGAGGCCGGGACGCCAGTCCGCTTCGAACTGCTGGAGCTTGTCGAGGTAGGCCGTGGCCTGGTCGGCGGTGCGCGCCGGCACGCGGCCCACGGCGACCTCGGGCAGGCCGTCGCCGTCGAGGTCGGCGTAGCTGTTGTCGGTGTAGCAGCTGCCCAGGAGGTTCAAGCAGTGCGAGGCGGGGATGAGGCCCGTGGGGTCGTCGCCGAGCGTGGGGGCGTCGCCCAGCAGCAGCAGGTAGAGCGGCGCCTCGGCGGGGAGGGGCTTCGCCAGGGCCAGCAGGCGGGCCTGCACCGCAGCGACGAGGTCGGGCGTCCAGTAGCCGGGCTCCACGAGGTCGGAGATCGAGACCACCTCCGTCAGCAGGTCCTGGCCGGCGCGCAGATCGGCGTAGCCCTGGCCCGCTTCGGCGAGCCCGTCGGCGGCGAGCACGAGGTAGGCGCCGCGGGGCGGGGTGTCGTCGTCGTCCGCACTGTCGTCGTCATCGACCTTGGGGGTCGCGTCGTCGTCGTCCGCCGTGGCGTCGTCGTCGTCCGTCAGGGCCGCGGGAGCGCCGTCGTCGTCTGCGAGGTCGTCGTCGTCCGCGGGCGCGGCGGTGCAGCCGAACAGGAGCGTGAGCAGGAGGGCGTAGCGGGACATCGTCGCGGAGCCTACCAGGGGCTCGTCAGGGCCCGATCACGATCACGACGCGCCGTGGCCCGTGCACGCCCAGGGTGAGTGTCAGCTCGATGTCCGCGGTGCGGCTCGGGCCGGCGACGAGGTTGAGGGTGGAGCACCGCGTCAGGAGCTCGGCGCTCCCCTCCAGCGCCGCGGCGAGGTCCGCCACCAGCTGGTCCGGACGCACGACCGCGAGGTGCAGCTCCGGCAGCAGCGAGGCCGAACGCGGGCTGCCGCGGCGCGAACCGAGGACGAGGGCGCCGGTCTGCGCGATGGCCCCGTCGCAGCCGGTGAGGCCCACGGTGGCGCTGGCCTTGACCTCGGTGGGGGCATCGGGCGGCAGGAGTGTCGCCTCGGGGATGACGCGGCCGACGCCGTAGGGCAAACGCTCAGCGTCCCAGGCGAGCAGCGGCTGATCCTGGATGAGGCCGGCGACGCGGGCCCGCACCGCCTCGGCACTCGCCTCCTCGAAGACCTCGACGTGCACCGCGCGGGCCTCGGCGACGAACTGGGCCTGGAGCTCACTCATGACCGAGCCCGCCAGCGGTCCGCGAAGCTCTGTGCGGGGGGAGCCGGCAGGTCGCGGGCCCGGGTCCAGATCCCGATCGGGCCCGGCCCGCCGCTCAGCCAGCCGTCCTTCGAGCGCCAGCGGAGGGCGAGGGCGCCGAGCCGCCGCACGAAACGAAAGAGCCTCGGCCGCGTCGCCAGGAAGGCAAAGGCCTTCATCATCAGGCGCTTGCCCCAGGGCGCCCGCTTGTTCTCGACCACCTGGGCCCGCAGATCCAGGTGCATGCCCGGCAGGTCCAGGCGCACCGGGCAGATCTCCTCGCAGGCCCCGCAGAGCGAGCAGGCGCTGGCCAGGTCCTCGAAGTCGTGCCCCGGGAGCGCCCCGTGAAAGACCGCGCCCAGCGGCCCCGGGTAGGTGCCCCCGTAGGCGTGGCCGCCGATGCGCCGGTAGACCGGGCAGGCGTTCAGGCAGGCCCCGCAGCGGATGCAGCCCAGGATCTCGGCCTGGGGGCCCTGCGCGATGGCCCGGCGGCCGTTGTCGAGCAGGATGACGTGGACCTGGTCGGGCCCCTCGTCCCCGGGATCGAGCCGCGGGCCCCGCACGATGGACGTGTAGACCGTCGACTTCTGACCGGTCGCCGAGCGCGGCAGCAGCTGGAGCAGGCGCGTCGCGTCGGCGAGGGTCGGCACCAGCTTGTCGATGCCCACCACCGCGACGTGCACGCGCGGCAGGGAGGTCACCATGCGGATGTTGCCCTCGTTGCTGACGAGGATGAGCAGCCCCTCCTCCGCCACCGCGAAGTTCGCGCCGCTGACCCCCATGTCCGCAGCCAGGAACTCTTCGCGCAGGCGCCCCCGCGCGATGCGGGCCAGCTCCTCGGGGTCGTCGGTGAAGGGCACCGCGAGCTGCTCGTGCATCACGCGGCCCACGTCGGCGCGGTCCATGTGCACGATGGGCAGGATGATGTGCGAGGGGCGGTCGTCCGCCAGCTGCACGATGTACTCGCCCAGGTCGGTCTCGCGGACCTGCAGGCCGAAGCCGATGAGGCCCGAGTTGAGGTGGATCTCCTCCGTGGCCATGGACTTGGCTTTGACGATGCGCTGCACGCCGGCGTCCGCGGCGATGTTGCGCACCATGCGAACGGCGTCCTCGGCGGTCGCAGCCTGGTGCACCTGCACGCCCCGGGGCTCGACGGCGGCGGTGAAGGTGGCGACCAGGGCGTCGAGCTTCGGGATGTTCGCCAGCCGAGAGACGCGGGCTTCGTCGCGCAGCTGCTCGACCTGGGGCA
>JAJDAI010000563.1 GCA_029261955.1 Deltaproteobacteria bacterium
GCTTCGCCCGTCGGGGAACCGCGGGGCCGGACGTCACCCTGCGGGGGGTGGGGGCACCACTCAGGGACCGCATGAATCGCGAGTGGAGGTCAGAGAAGGTGGCGTGATCACGAGCGAATTGATGGAACCGGATCCCGTGGGGAGGAGGCTCCGGGAGCCCCGGAGGACGCCGAAGGCGGCCGGAGGGCCCACCTCAGTGACCACCGAACGTGGCTACCGGCAGGCCACGAAGCGGATGGCGTTGCGGGTCTCCTCGATCACGCCGCGCAGGGCGTGCAGCGTGTAGTCGACGTCGGCGTCCACCAAATCCGCCGAGAGGGACAGGCGCACCGAGCAGTGGGCCGCCTCGTCGCTCAGGCCCATCGCCAGCAGCGAGGGCGAGGGGTCCGGGTTGCCCGCTTTGCAGGCCGAGCCCGAGGACAGGAACACGCCGCGCCGGTCCATGAAGAGCACCAGGGACTCGCCGCGGATGCCGGGCAGGGTCACGTTCAGGGTGTTCGGGAGGCGCTCGGTGACGGGGCCGTTCACGAACGCGTCCGGCACCAGGTCCAGCAGACCGATCTGGAGCCGATCCCGCAGCGCGCCGACCCGGTCCAGTTCGCCGCCGAGCAGCCGCCGGCCCGCCAGCTCGCAGGCCTTCCCGAAGCCGACCACGCCCGCGACGTTCTCCGTGCCCGAGCGCAGCGATCGCTCCTGCCCGCCGCCCCAGATGATGGGCCTCAGCTCCACCCCCTTGCGCACGTACAGCGCGCCGACGCCCTTGGGCCCGTGGACCTTGTGGGCGGAGACGGACAGCAGATCGACGCCCAGTCCCTCGACGTCGAGCGGAACCTTGCCCAGGGCCTGCACGGCGTCGACGTGGAAGAGGGCGCCGTGGCTGTGGGCGACGGCGGCCAGTTCGCAGGTGGGCTGGATCGTGCCGGTGATGTTGTTGGCGAGCATGACGCTCACGAGCAGGGTGTCCGGGCGCATGGCCTGGGCGAGGCTCACGGGATCGACGCGCCCCACGGAGTCGACGGGCAACACCGTCAGCTCGAAGCCGCGATCCACCAGCGCGCGGCAGGTCCGGAGCACGGCGGGGTGCTCGACTGCGCTCGTGATGAGGTGGCGGCGCGTCGAGTTGCCCGTCGCGAGCCCGTGGATGGCCAGGTTGTTCGCCTCCGAGCCCGAGCCCGTGAAGACCTCCCGCCGCGCAGTGCAGTTCAGCGCCTGGGCGAGCTGCCTGCGGGCCCCATCGACCGCCGTCCGGCTCGTGTTGCCGCGGCTGTGCACGCTGGAGGGGTTGCCGTGCTCGCGGGACAGGAAGGGCAGCATCGCCGCGAGCACCTCGGGGTGCAGCTCGGTGGTGGCGTTGCTGTCGAGGTACACGGTCCGGGATGGAGCGGAGCTGACCTCGACCTGCGCCTCGCCCTCGTCGTGCTCCTGCTGCTCGGCGGCCACGCCGTCGGCCCGCCGCACCTCGCAGAGCAGCGTCTTGTAGACGGGAAAACCCGAGATGGGGTCGTGCCGGTCGAGGTCGGTGAGCTCGTTGACGTTGCAGTCCTGCCAGGCCTTGCTGCCCAGCGGTCCGCCGCCGCCCATCTGCGCGTCGATGGCGCCGGCGACGATGTTCGGGGTGACCTTCGCCCGGTAGCGCAGCTTGCCTCGAGGCGTCTCGACCCACACCGGGTCGCCGCTGGCGATGCCGCGGGCCTCGGCGTCAATGGGGGACAGGAAGACCAGCGGCTCCTCGGAGCGCTGCCGCAGCCCCTGCACGCCGTGGTGCTGGGATCGAAAATCGAAGTGCGTGCGCGTCCCCGAGTTGAAGACCAACGGGAAGCGCGCAGCGAGATCCGGCCGCGAGAGCGGGCCCTCGGCCGGCTCGGTGTACTCGGGCAGGGGCTCGTAGCCGTGCTCGGCGAGGATGCTCGACGCGATCTCGAACTTGCCGCTCGGCGTGCGGAAGCCCGGCTGACCGTCGTCCCGCAGCTTGCCCTTCTGCCACTTCGTGTACTGCATCATCGCGGTCGGCAGACGCACCTCGCCGCCGGCCTCGCGGACCTCGGCGAGGGTGAAGCCGCTGCCCTCCAGCGCGTGTTCCAGCAGGGCCTCTTCGGTCTGCGGGTAGAGGTGGCCATAGCCCAACCGAGCCGCCAGCTCGGCCTGGATGAAGTAGTCGTTGCGGGCCTCGCCCACGGGCTCGATGAGCTTCTCGCGGATCTTGAAGAGGGGCCCGTAGCGCTGGAAGGAAGTGGTCTCGTACTGCGTCGTCGCGGGCAGGACGATGTCGGCGTAGGCCGAGTCCGCCGTGTGGTGCCGGTCGATGCAGACGAGGAAGTCGAGGGCTTCGAGGGTGTCCTTCCAGCGCTGCGGGTTCGGCCAGGCCGTGATGAGCGAGCCGCCGAGGTTGATGAGCGCGCGGACCTTGTAGGGCTCCCCGTCGAGCACCGAATCGGGCAGCGCGATGCCGTGGGACTCGCCGCGGTAGGCGCTGTAGACGGGGAAGCGGTCGCGACCCAGGGCGCGGCGGACGTCGGGGTTTGCCTGGAGGCCCGAGCGGTTCTGCGGGAAGACGTTCTCCCGCATCCGGATGAGCCAGCCCCCGGGCACGTCGAGCTGTCCGGCGAGGGCCCAGAGGGTCAACACGGCACGGATGGCCTGGACCCCGCTGTCGCTGTACTCGAGGCCCGAATACATGACGGGGCAGGCGCCGCGGGCGGAGGCGATTCGACGCGCGAGGCCGCGGATCGTGTCCGCAGGCACCCCGGTGATGCCCTCGACCACCTCGGCCCGGTAGTGCTGCGCCAGCTGGACGAGCTCGTCGAAGCCGACGGTCCAGTTCGTGGCGAAGTCCTCGTCGTAGAGCTCCTCCTCCAGCAGCACCTGGATCATGCCGAGCGCGAGCGCGCCGTCGGTGCCGGGGCGGATGGGCACCCACTCGGCGTCGGTCTGGCGGGCGGTGCCGTTCCGGCGGGGATCGACGGTGACGATCTCGGCCCCGCGGGCCTTCGCGGCGAGGATCTGGCGGTGCGCGAGCGGAGGCGAATCGGTGGCGGGGTTCGCGCCCCAGAGCAGGATGAGCTCCGCCTGCTCGAGGTCGACGTCCATCGAGACGAGCATCTCGCCGAGCGTCACGTGCGGCGCGATCATCGCAAAGGAGACGTAGCAGAGGGCGCCTACCCCCAGCGTGTTGGGCGAGCCGAAGGGGAAGAGCAGCGACGAGGCCGACGAGACCGCCACGCCCTCGGGCTGGAAGACGTCGCACATCGCCATGTCGAAGCTGCCGCGCCCCGTGTAGATGGCGGTCGCCTCGGCGCCGTGCTCCGCTTTGATGCCCTGGAGTCGCTCGACGATGGTCTCGAAGGCCTCGTCCCAGGAGATGCGCTCGAATTCGTAGCTGCCCTTGGGGCCGACGCGCTTGAGCGGGTGGCGCAGGCGGTCCGGGTCGTAGACGACGTCCGCGGAGTGCTTGCCGATCGTGCAGAGCATGCCGAGCGGGTGGTCGGGGTCCGCTTCGACTGAGTCGATGCGGCCGTCGCGCAGGGTGACGGAGACGGCGCAGCCCGCGGGGCAGATGCCGCAGAGGCCTCGTGTGGTTTCGGTGGGCATGGAGTTGGGGAGGCTCGCTGCTCGGGGTGGGGGCGTCAATCGGGTCTTGGGGGTCAGGACATCGGCGGGGGTGGGGCACGGCCTGCGACGATCGCGACGGGCGACGGGCGGGGTGTGTTTCACCGTTTCGATGAAGAGGGGGG
>JAJDAI010000564.1 GCA_029261955.1 Deltaproteobacteria bacterium
GGGCCACCCGCGAGGCCCCGGAGCTGGCCCTCGGCGCCTCTCCGCGCGCCAGCCAGGGCCTGATCCGCGCGGTGCGGGCCCGGGCCCTGCTGCTCGGGCGCGATCACGGCACCCCCGACGACGTGCTCGCCCTGGTCCAGCCGGTCCTGGCGCACCGGCTCGTGCCCGCCTGGAGCGGCGATCCCGAGCAGGGGTCCCCGAGGCGCGTCGCCGCGATCCTCGATGACGTCGTCGCCTCGGTTCCGCCGCCGCGGTGAGTCGCAGCGCCAGCCGCACGGTGGGGCCCCGGCTGTCCCGCCCCGAATCGAGCACCCGGGTCTCGCGGCTGCTCCGCCTCGGCCGCGGTCGAGCCGGCCAGATGCGCCGCATTCGCCCGACGATCGAGGGGTGGATCTTCCTGGCGACCTCGATGGCCGTGGCCCTGGCGGCCCTGAACACGGGGAACAACCTGCTCTACCTGGTCTTCGCCGCGATGCTGTCGCTGGTGACCATGTCCGGCGTGCTCAGCGAGGCCTCCATCCGGGGCGTCGTCGCCCGCCGCCGCCTGCACGAGGCGCCGTTCGCGGGGCGGCCCACGCGGGGGAGCTGGCGCGTCGAGAACGGCAAGCGTTGGCTGCCCCACCTCGCTCTGGAGATGAGCGAGGCGCCCAGCAGCGAGGCGGATCTGGAGCTCGCGGCCGTCGCCCACCTGACCTGGCTCCGCGCCGGCGCGCACGTCGATCTCGACGGCTCCTGGATCTTCGAGCGCCGCGGGCGCCACCGTCTGGCGGGTGTCCGGGTCACCACGAGCTGGCCCTTCGGGATCCTGCGCAAGTGGTACGACCTGCCGGGCTCGCTCGAGGTGATCGTCTACCCGCGACCCACGGAGGGATCGCCGGGGCGGGCGGTGGCGGGCCGGCGCGAGGAGGCCCCGGCCGCAGGGCCCGGCGGGCGCGGGGATCTGCACGCGCTCCGCCCCTGGCGCCAGGGCGAGGACCGCCGCTTGATCCACTGGCGCACCTCCGCCCGCCGGGACCGGGACCTGATGATCGAGCGGGAGCGCGAAGCATCGGGCCGTGTCGAGGTGCGCGTCGAGGACCCCGGCGCCGGGCCCGACCGAAACGAGGCGTTCGAGCGATCGCTCAGCGAGGCGACCTGGGCCGTCGTGCGGGGGCTCGACTCCGGCCGGCAGGTGCGTCTGGTCCTGCCCGGAGGGGCGCTCCCGGTGGCGAACAGCCGCGCCGAGGGCGACGCGCTGCTCCGGGCCCTCGCGCTCGCCCAGCTGCCGGGGGACTCCGCGTGAGCACCCGCCCTGCAAGCCGGTTCTGGCGGCTCCAGCGCCTGGCTACGGCGGGCGTGGTGCTCTGTGGCTTCGGCGCCCTGCGCCTGGGCGGGGAGCTGGACGGCCTCTGGGCCCTGCTCGCCTTGGGGGCCGTCGCAGCCGAGCTCTGGCCCGACCGCCCGCGCCTGCCCGCGCGGGGCTGGCTCAGCCTCCAGGTAGGCTTCCTCGGCTACCTCGGCGTGGCCTGGGCCTTCTTCGGGACGCCCGTGCTGGCCGTCTTCGCGCAGCTGCTGGTCTTCGTCCAGGTGCACCGCGTGCTCACGCGCCGGGGGGCGCGGGACGATCTCTACGCCTTCTTCATCGCCTTCGGCCAGGTGCTGCTCGCATCCGTCCTCACCTTCGACGTGCTCTGGTTCCTGCTCTTCGTCGGCTTCCTGGTGCTCTTCACCTGGGCGATGTTGCTGACCCGGCTCGCGCGGGTCACGGAGCAGAGCTGGCAGGCCCGCATGCCCGACCGGCCGGTGCCGGATTCGGCCTGGCAGGGCCTGGACGCGCTCGTGCGGGCGCCCCTGTTGTCGGGGGTGGCCGGGCTCAACCTCATCCTGCTGGCGGCGACGCTCGGGCTCTTCTTCATCCTGCCGCGCATGCAGGTCAGCTTCCTCACGGGCTCGCTGCTGCCGCCGGTGCACGTCTCGGGCTTCTCGGACCGCGTTCGGCTGGGCGAGGTCGGGATGCTCCAGCTGAGCAGCGAGCCGGTCATGCGGGTGCAGACCTTCGGCGCCGGGGGGGAGCCCGTCCCCGCGGCCCAGCTCTACTGGCACGGCCTCGCCCTGGACCGCTTCGACGGGCGCGGTTGGCTCGTCTCCGACGACCGACGCATCCCGCTCTCCGCCACCGGGCGCAAGCGCGAGGGGCCGCCGAGCCGCCCCTGGATCCTGCGGCAGGAGATCACCCTGGAGCCGCTCGACAGCCGGGTGCTCTTCCACGTGCCGCGCGCCGCCGGAATCTACGGCGAGTTCCGGAGCATGGAGGCCGTCGAGACCGAGGGCTTCTACCTGACCACGCCCCGGAGGCGGGAGGCCTACACGGTCTACAGTGACCCGCGGCAGCCCAGCCCGGACCAGCTGCGCGGCCAGGATCCGAGGACGGCTCCCGAGGCGCTGCGGGACCGCTACACCCAGCTCCCGTCCACGCTGTCGCCCCGGGTCGCCGAGCTCGCGCAGCAGTGGACCGAGGGCACGAGCTCCGCGGTCGACGCCGCGCTGGCGGTGCAGAGCCGCCTGCGTACGGAGTTCGACTACAGCCTCGACCAGCCGGCCTCGGCCTACCCGGACCCCCTGGAGGCCTTCCTGGTGGAGGTCCAGGAAGGGCACTGCGAGTACTTCGCCACCGCGATGGCCCTCATGTTGCGCACCCAGGGCCTGCCCACGCGCATCGTCAACGGCTTCGCGGGCGCCGAGTACAACCCCGCGGGCGAATACTGGGTCGTGCGGCAGCGCGACGCGCACTCCTGGGTCGAGCTCTGGTTCCCCGACTCGGGCTGGGTCATCTTCGACCCCACGCCCGCGTCGGACGGTGGACTGCAGGCCAGCGCTCGCATGGGCCTCTTCGCCCGTGCCCGCGCCTGGGGAGACTACGGCCGGGTGCTCTGGTCGCGGGTCATGCTCGACTACGACATGGGCAGCCAGGCGGGCGGCGTGCGGGCGATCCTGCGGGGCCTGCGCGCCTTCGAGGGGGACGGACCCGGCTTCCTGTCGGACCTGAACGCAGCCGAGGCGGAGCAGGCGCCCGATCGGCGCGGGCTGCTCGGCGGTGTGGCCGCGGTGCTGGTGCTCGCGGTCCTGCTCGCGCTCGCGCTGCGGCCCCGCCGACACCCCTCCGTGCCGCCCGCCCTGCGCAAGGCGCGGCGGGCGCTGGACCGCTTCGAGAAGCGACTTCGCAAGGCGGCGGGCGACCGGGGCCCGGCGACGGTCCAGACCGCGCAGGCCTGGGCCGCTTGGGCGCGCGAGCAGGACCCCGCGCTCTTCGCCGACGCGGAGGAGCTGGTGGCGGGCTACTACGCCGCGCGCTTCGGCGGCGGGGCCGTCACGCCGGGGCTCGAAGCGGGGCTGTCCGATCTCGCGCGGCGCGCCCGCGGGCTCGGCTCTACTCGACGTTCACCGGCCAGATGAGCTCGGCGGAGAACTCTCCGTCGTCCACCACGAAGCGCACGTCCACCGTCGCCCCCGACCACTCGGCGAGCCAGGCGAGGTCGAAGCTGGTGTCGAAGCCGCCGTCGTCTGACTCGCCCAGCACCCGCGCGCTGCCGTCGACCTCCCAGGCCCACTCCAGCTCCAGGGAGTCGTCGTCTTCACCTTCCGCCGAGAACAGCAGGGTGCCGCCCTGCGGCAGCTCCTGGGTCCCCGGCTCCGGGAAGGAGCTGTCGATCCGCGGCGCGATGGTGTTGTCCCCGGTGCCGGGATCGAGCAGCAGCGAGCAGCCCGAGAGCAGCACGGCAGCCAGCGGGACCGCCCACTTCATTCGACGGTCACCGACTTCGCGAGGTTGCGCGGCTTGTCCACGTCCCGGCCCAGCAGCACGGCTGTGTGGTACGCGATCAGCTGGAGCGGGAGGACCATCAGGAAGGGCGTGAGCAGGTCGTGAGTCAACGGGATCTCGATGACCTCGTCCGCCAGCTCCTGCACCGCCTCGTCGTTGGGGTTCGCGATCGCGATGATGTAGGCGCCGCGTGCCTTGACCTCCTCCATGTTCGACAGCGTCTTGCTGTGCAGGTGGTCGCGCGGGGCCAGGAAGATGACCGGCGTGCCCTGGCCGATGAGGGCGATGGGGCCGTGCTTCATCTCCGCCGCCGCCAGGCCCTCGCACTGGATGTACGAGACCTCCTTGAGCTTCAGCGCGCCCTCGAGCGCGGTGGCGTAG
>JAJDAI010000565.1 GCA_029261955.1 Deltaproteobacteria bacterium
CTCGGTGGCGCCTTCGCTCATCGGAGTGTCCTCGATGCCCCGGGGGGGCGAATGATCGCTGTTGGAATGGACCGACGCCCTGAAGTGCTGTCGGCCTGCTCCCCGAAACGTAAGAGGGGTCGCCGACCTGTCAAACCGCGCTTGCCGAAGGGGCCCCCCGTCTGCAAGATGGCGCGCCCCCGAGGTGCCGATGATCCGTCTTCTCTCGCTTGTGTTCGTCCTGCTTTGTGCTGTCCCTGCCTTCGCGCAGGAGGGCAAGAGCACCACGATCTCGGGGGAGAAGTCCAACCCCTTCGAGCGACTCCGGCAGCCCGAGAGCCCCGAAGGTCTCTACAACAAGGGGCTGGGGCAGATGAAGCGGGGCTACTTCGACGAAGCGATCATCAGCTTCGAGAAGGTCCGCAACCACTTCCCCTTCAACCAGTACTCGGTCCTCTCCGAGCTTCGCGTGGCCGACTGCCTCTTCGAAAAGGCAGCCTACCTGGAGGCGGTGGACGCGTACCTGCGCTTCCAGAAGCTTCACCCGCGGCACCCCCAGATCGACTACGTCGTCTACCGGACGGCTCGCTCCGAGTTCAAGCTCGCGCCCCTCATCCCGCAGCGTGACCAGAGCCACAGCACCCGCGGTCTGCGCCGGCTCAAGGGCTTCCACGGGCGCTTCCCCGAGAGCCAGTACCGCGAGGCCGTGGACAAGCTCCGCGGCAAGGCCTTCAACCGCCTCGCGCGGGGGGCCCTCCAGGTCGGCAACTACTACTGGAAGCAGAAGGAGTGGACGGCGGCCGAGCGGCGCTACCGGCTGGCGGCCGAGGAGTACCCGGACGCGCCCATCGTCAGCAAGGCGCGCCTGCGCCGTGGCCTCTGCCTGTGGCGCCTGGAAGACCAGGACGGAGCCCGGGCGGTCCTGGCTGACCTCGTGGTCGTGGACCCTGACTCCCGTTGGGGCAAGGCCGCGCTGACCTTCCTGGAGCGCAACCCGGCCGGCGAGCCGACGGCGGCCGACGAGCCCACCGCGGCCGACGAGCCCACCGCGGCCGAGGAGCCCACGTCGGCCGAGGCGCCCCCCGCCGCGGCACCCGACGCCGGCTGAGGGAGCCCGGCGATGGCGCTCCGCGATCCCGCCGATCCCTTCAGCATCCAGGCCGGCTTCGACCGCCTGCTGGGCTGGCCCGCCTGGCCCGAGATGATGCGCGCCTACACCCGCGCTGGCTTCGCCGCGCGCCGCGCCTTCCTGCCGCTGCCCTTCGAGGGTCGCAAGCGGAAGACCGAGCCCGTGCTGCCCCCCTTCGAGCCCATCGCCGGGCAGCCGCTCGCGGGGAAGCGCATCGGCCTGGTGGTGAGCGGCGGCTCCGGAAACCTCGCCACCACCTGCGGCGTCGTGCGGGCCATCGAGGAGGCGGGTGGAGACATCGTCGCCGTCTCGGGCTGCTCCGGCGGCGCGCTCTGGGCCGCCCAGGTGGGTCTGGGCTTCGACAGCGACGCGATGGTGGACTTCTCGCTCGGGGACCTGAACCCGGCGTCCTACCTGGACCTCCAGCCGGTCCGGCAGGCGCTGCGCAGCGTCGTCCAGCGGCGCACCTTCGCGGGCCTGATGAACGGCGGCGCCGTGCAGGCGCTCTTCGACGGGCAGGCGGCCGGCCGCAGCCTGGAGGAGCTCCCCCGCGCCTTCTACGGGATCCTCTGGGAGATCGAGACGAACCGCATCGTCTACGCCGGCCCGAAGACCACGCCCGACTGGTCCCTGGGCGAGGTGGTGCGCAGCGCCATCTCCCTGGCGCCCGTGGTGCAGCCCTACGAGCGCGGGGGGCGCCACTACGTGGACGGAGGCGTCATCGATGTGCTCCCGGTCCGGCCGCTGCTGGAGCACCACCCCGAGATCGACGCCTTCGTGGCGATCAACGGCTTCCTGCCCACAGGCTTCGTGGGTCCCGACCTGCACGGCTGGCACAAGCGATCCACGGGCCTGCTCAGCGTCGCCCGCCAGCTCCAGCTGGCCCAGCACCAGGAGTTCGCGCGGCGGGAGTGGGAGACGATCGCGGACCGCGCCTGGCTCGTGGAGCCCATCACCGACATCCAGGCCTACGGCATCAACTTCTTCGCAGCGATGGTCGATCGCTCCGTCTGGCCCGACCGGATTCGCGCCGGGCACGCCGCGGCCAGGCGGGTCCTTCAGGAGGCGGTCGGCACCCGATCAGCCGACCTGCCGCGCCTCACTCGGGAGCGCGGAAGCTGAGCACCGGCAGGTCGACGGGGCCCATGCGGACCTCGAGCTCCCGGCGCATGCCGCGGGCGTCCCCCCCCACCTGGTAGGGCACGTCTTCGTCGAAGCGCACCCGTGCGTGCTCCACCAGGAAGTCGTGGAGCTTGGGGTGCTCGAACTCCCCGGTCCAGATGCGGGGCAGCTCGTTGACCGTGGTCGGGATCGACAGCGCCGAGCAGCGCAGGTGCAGGTGGCTGTCGAGCGCGCAGGCGTGCGGAAGCATGCGCATCGCGTAGCCGTAGTAGGGCGTCGTGCCGAAGGCGGTCATGTGCGCCGGGCCCTCGTAAAGCACCTCCCCGGGGCCGAAGACCCGGCCCACGCGGCTGCCGTGTCGATCGACCTTCCAGGCGCTGCCCGAGAGCACCTCCACCGTCGCGATCGGGGGCTTGCGGGTGGTGGCGATGCGGGGGACCGTCCGGCCGAAGGCGGCGCCCAAGTACACCGTCAGGTGGTGGCTCATGCCCTCGAAGGGCGTGCTCTTGAGCTGCTGCTTCGCCCAGCGGTAGTCGTTGAGGACCGCGGCGTCCCAGCCCATGCCGGCGAAGGGGAAGAAGTCGCCCTCGGCGTGCACGAAGCGCAGCTTCTGTTCGGTGAACGCCTCCCCGCTGGCCCAGGCGGCCAGGTCCTGGGTCGGCGTCCGGGCGCCGGCCCAGGTGGCCAGCGCGTTGCCCGTACCGAGCTTCAGAATGCCCAGCCGCGGCGTGTGCTCGTAGCGCAGCAGGCGGTTCGCGAGGTCGATGATGGTGCCGTCGCCGCCCCCCGCGAAGATCGTCGAGAACTCCGACTCCAGGGCCGCTTCGATGGCGTCGTCGGCTTCCTCCATCGTGCGGGTCCACAGCACGACCGCGTCGGGTGCCGCGCGGCGGATCCGGCGGACGAGGCTCCGGCGGACTCGCCCGGCGTTGGCGTTCAGCAGGACGGCGACGTCGCCGCTGGGGACCTGGTAGGAGCCGATGGCCGTCACGTCAGCTGCTGGGGCGGCCGGAGAAGGTGTCCACGAGCTCGCCCAGGCGGAAGGGCTTGGACAGGAAGCGCGCGCCCAGGGCGGTCATCCTCTTGCGCGTGGCGTCGGTCGGTTCGAGGCCCGAGGTCAACACGATGGTGATCTCCGGATCGATCGCGCGCAGCCGCTCGGCCACGTCGATGCCCGCCATCTTGGGCATCTGGCTGTCGATGAGCGCAGCACCGAAGCCCTGGCCCTGTTCGAACCGGCGGCGCATCAGCTGGACTGCCTCGGGGCCGTCCGCCACCGCCTCGACGAGGGCGCCGCGGGAGGTGAGGGCGTCCTCGAGCATGAGGCGCAGCGCGGGCTCGTCGTCGGCGACGAGCAGGTGCACGTCCTGCAGGGGCGGCCTGGGCGAGGTGAGGAAGTTCGGCAGGGTGATCGCCCGGGTCGGCTCGTCGTCGGTCACCGGCCCCTGGAAGATCGCGAGATCGATCTCGAAGCAGGCGCCGCGCCCGTCCTCGGCCCTCACGCGGATCACGCCGTCGTGGTCCATGACGACCCGGTGAACGACGCTCAGGCCCATGCCGCTGCCCTTGTCGGGGGTCTTCGTCGAGTAGAAGGGTTCGAAGACCTTCTCCGCCTCCGCTGCGGTGAGGCCGGGGCCGGTGTCCCAGACCCGGATGCGTGCGAAGCGGGGGCCGCGCCAGCCCAGCTCGCGGCAGCGTTTCGCGTCGTGCAGCACCTCGAGCTCGATGTGCAGGTCCCCCTCGCCGTTCATGGCGTCGCGCGCGTTGACGCCGAGGTTGAAGAGGCACTGGAGCAGCCGCGTCCGGTCGCCGCGGATCGGCACCTGGTGGCGCGGCAGGTCGCAGTGCACGCGCACCGTGTCGCTGAAGCCGTGTCGGAAGAGGTCGTAGCTCTGACGCACGGGCGTGCGCAGGTCCAGGGGCTCCTGGCCGGTGGCCGTGGCGCGCGCGGCGCGCAGCAGCTGACGCGTGATGTCGCGGGAGCGCCGCAGCATGCCGTCGAGGCTCCCGACCAGGGCATCCCCGGCCACCTCGCCGGCCCGCATCATCTCGACGGTGCCGCCGAGCGCGGTGAGGATGTTGTTCAGGTCGTGGATGACGCCCGCGACCGCGACCCCCACGAACTCCATCTGCTGGGCCTTCTGGAGCCGGCCGGCCAGCGAGGCGCCCCGAGTCAGATCGCGCAGCATCACCCAGGTGGTGGGTGCTCCGGGCTCCGGGGGGTCGCTCTGCTCGATTGGGCCGCTGTCGACCGAGAAGCTGACCGTCTGGCCCAGCATCGTCGTGAACTCGAGCAGCACGCCCTGGAGGTCGTCGCCGCGTAGGAGGCGGTCGACCACCGGTTGGGACTCGGCCAGGGACGGGATGTCCTGGAGGCGGCGTCCGATCGCGGGGCTGGTCTGTCCGGGGCTGAGGCCCAGCGAGGTGCGCGCTGCCTCGTTCTGCCACAGCACGCGACCCACCTCGTCGATGAGCATCATGCCGACCGGCAGGTCGCGCAGAACAGAGCGACGGGCAGCATCAGCTGCATCGAAGACCCCGGGCTCGCCGGTGCCTGACATCGACTGTCCTCCCGCGTCACCGGAGCCCCCTCGCCCCGGACCCGGCAAGCCTAACACCCCCGACACGGCACCATCCGCTGGATCGGGCCGCCGTCGGGGGCCGGCTCAGGCCAGCGCAAGGGCGACCAGCTCGTGTGCGTGCTCGAGGGCTTCGGCCAGCTTGCTGGGGTCCTTGCCGCCCGCCTGGGCCATGTCCGGTCGACCGCCGCCGCGTCCGCCCACGATGGGGGCGAGCTCCTGCACGAGCCGACCGGCCTGCACGCGGTCGCAGAGGTCCTTGCTGACCTTGACCAGCAACGAGGCCTTGCCGCCGCCGTTCGCGCCGAGCACCACCACGCCCGAGCCGAGCTTGTCCATCAGGGCGTCGCCGTGCCCCCGGAGCTCCTTGCCCGATGCGCCCTCGAGCAGCGTGGCGAGCACCTGCACGCCAGCCACGGTGCGCGCCTGCGGGCCACCGCCGGTGCCGCTGCCGGCGACGACCAGTTGCTGCTTGAGCTCCTCGACCTGGCGCTGCAGCGCCTTGCGCTCGTCGAGCAGACGAGAGACCTTGTCGACCGCTTCGGTCCCCGGGCTCCGAAGCAGCTGGGTCAGCGCTGCCTCACGGCCCGACAGGTCCCGCATGAGCTGGAAGGCGCCGCGCCCCGTGACGGCCTCGATGCGGCGCACGCCAGCTGCGATGCCGCCTTCGGAGACGATCTTCAGCATGCCGATCTGGCCGGTGGCCCCAGCGTGGGTTCCGCCGCACAGCTCCGTGGAGTAGCCGGGCACCTCGACCAGGCGGACGGTGTCGCCGTACTTCTCGCCGAAGAGGGCCATCGCCCCGCGGGCGACGGCCTCGTCCATCGTCGTCTCCTCGATCTGCGTCGCCGTGTTCCGCAGGATCTCGGCGTTCACCGAGTCCTCGATGGTCGCCAGCGTCTCCGCGGGGATCGATTCGAAGTGGCTGAAGTCGAAGCGGAGCCGCTCCGCGTCCACCAGCGAGCCCTTCTGCTGCACGTGGGTGCCGAGCAGCGAGCGCAGGGCCGCGTGGAGCAGGTGCGTGCCGGTGTGGTTGCGAACGATGTCGCCCCGGCGCTCCGCGTTCACGGCCGCCTTCACCAGGTCGCCGGCCACGAGGCTGCCGTCGGAGACCATGCCGCGGTGCACAAAGACGCCGCCGCCGGGCTTGACGGTGTCGCGGACCTGCACGGCGCCCGTCGGCCCCGTGAGCAGGCCGGCGTCACCGACCTGGCCGCCCGACTCGGCGTAGAAGGGCGTCGCGTCCAGCACGACCTCGACCTGCTGCCCCTTCTGGACCTCCTGCACCCGCTCACCATCCACCAGCAGGGCGATCACGGTGCCCTGGGCGTCGGTGTCCTCGTAGCCGAGGAAGCGGGTCGGCTCGCCGCGCTCCAGCAGGTGGTAGGCCGAGTCGAGCGACTCCTGGCCGGAGCCCTTGTGGGCGGCTCGGCTTCGGTCCCGCTGGGCGGTCATGTGCTCGTCGTAGCCCGGTCGGTCCACGCTGAAGTCACGTTCGCCGGCGATGATCTCGGTGAGGTCCGGCGGGAAGCCGAAGGTGTCGTGCAGCTTGAAGACCACGTCGCCGGGCAGCTGCGTCGTGTTCTGCGCCGCCAGCAGGTCGAACTGCTCGTCGAGCAGGGCGAGGCCGCGGTCCAGCGTGCTGCGGAAGGTCTCCTCCTCGTTGGCGACCACCTTGAGGATGAAGTCGCGCCGCTCCGCCAGGGCCGGGTAGGCCCCGGACATCAGCTCGATCACCGTGGCCACGGTCTCGTGCAGGAAGGCGGTGTCGATGCCGAGCTTCACGCCGTAGCGAATGGCCCGGCGCATGATCCGGCGGAGCACGTAGCCGCGCCCCTCGTTGCCGGGCATGACCCCGTCGCCCACCAGGAAGGCGGCGGCGCGGCTGTGGTCGGCGATCACCCGGAGGCAGACGTTGGACGGCTCGGTCTCGCCGTAGGTCGTGCCCGCGATCTCGCCGGCCCGCGCCATGATCCGCTGGAGTTCGTCGATCTCCCAGTTGCTCTTGTGGCCCTGGCTCACAGCCGCGAGGCGCTCCAGGCCCATGCCCGTGTCCACCGAGGGGCGCGGCAGGTCGCGCTGCTTGATTTCGCCGCCCTCCTCGAAGCGCTCGTACTGCATGAAGACGAGGTTCCAGATCTCCATGTAGCGGCCGGCGTCGTGCCCGAAGCCCCACGGGTCGGGCTCGTTGTCGGGCACAAACTCGTCCTGGAGGTCCCAGTGGATCTCGGTGCAAGGCCCGCAGGGACCGGTTGGCCCCATCGACCAGAAGTTCTCCTTCTCGCCGCAGCGGCTGATGCGCCCGGCCGGGACGCCGGCCTCCAACCACAGCGCGGCGCTCTCGTCGTCGTCGTCGAAGACGGTGACGAACAGGCGCTCCTCCGGGAGGCCCATCACCTGCGTCAGGAACTCCCAGGCGTAGGCGATGGCCTCGCGCTTGAAGTAGTCCCCGAAGGAGAAGTTGCCGAGCATCTCGAAGAGCGTGTGGTGGCGCGCCGTGAAGCCGACGTTGTCGAGGTCGTTGTGCTTGCCTGAGACCCGCATGCACTTCTGTGCGCTGGTGGCCCGGTTGTAGGGCCGCTGCTCCTGGCCCGTGAAGACGTCCTTGAACGGAACCATGCCCGCGTTGACGAAGAAGAGCGTGGGGTCGTTCTCGGGCACCACGGTCGAGCTCGGGACCACGCTGTGGCCCTTCTCCTCGAAGAAGCGCAGGAAGGTCTGGCGGATTTCGGCGGTCTTCATGGCGGACTCCGACCGGGCTCGGGGGGCCCGGGGCGCGCCATCCTAAGGCCTCCCTTGCCGCGAGGCCACAGGGGTCAGGGAGGGCAGGGAGCCGAGGCCCCGCCGCACGGTGCCGCAGGCCGGCCGGCTCGGGACGGAGGGCGTGCGCGCTGCGCGCGGCGAGGTCGCGCCGCGGAGGCCGCTAGAAGCTGTCGCTGGAGCCCACCACGCCGCTGACACGCAGCGCGAAGTCGTCGGGATTCGAGGAGTTCTTCAGCGCGTCTTCGTAGGTGATCAGCCCGGCCTTGTAGCTCTTGTAGAGGCTCTGATCGAAGGTCTGGGTGCCGTAGGTGGACTGGCCCGCAGCGATCGCGTCCGGGATCTCCTTCACGCGGTTCTTGTTCTCGATGAACTCCCGGATCCGCCCGGTGTTGATCATGATCTCGAGCGCCGGCACCCGGCCCTTGCCGTCGGCCCGCGGCACCAGGCGCTGGCTGACCACGGCCCGGAGGATGCCGCCCAGCTCCAGGCGCACCCCGTCCTGATGGTGCGGCGGGAAGAGCGAAATGATCCGGGTGATCGTCTCGGCTGCGTTCATGGTGTGCAGCGTCGACATGACCAGGTGGCCCGTCTTGGCGGCCGCCATCGCGATCTCCACCGTCTCGAGGTCCCGCATCTCACCCACGAGAATGACGTCCGGGTCCTGCCGCAGCGCAGCCCTCAGGGCCGCGCCGTAGGTGGTGGTGTCGGTGCCGACCTCGCGCTGCGAGACGATGCACCGCTTGTCGCGGTGCATGAACTCGATGGGGTCCTCGAGCGTCAGGATATGCTCCTCCTTGGTGCGGTTGATAAAGTCGATCATGGCCGCGAGGGTCGTTGACTTTCCCGAGCCGGTCGGACCGGTCACGAGGACGAGTCCACGCGGCTTGAGGCAGAGCTTGACGACGATCTCCGGAAAGCCGAGCTCCTCGAGAACCGGCACCTCCTCGGGAATCATGCGGAGCACCGCCGCGCGTGAGCCGCGCTGGTGGAACAGATTCACTCGAAATCGTGCGGTACCCTCGATCGCCGTCGAGAAGTCGAGATCGCGGTTCTTCTCGTACACGGGACGTCGCTCGTCGTCGAGGAGCTCGTCGACGAGCGCATGCGTGTCACTGGCCGTCAGAACCTCCGTGCCCTCGACCGGCACGAGGTTGCCGTGAACCCGAAATCCCGGAGGACTGCCGGGCTTGATGTGCAAGTCGGACGCGCTCTGGGCGACCATCGCGTGGAGGAGCTGGCTGAGATTCATTCG
>JAJDAI010000566.1 GCA_029261955.1 Deltaproteobacteria bacterium
GACCACCCGACCACCGTCTCGAACCACGTCGCCGACGCGGAGCTGGGCGGCATCCTGGCGGTCGAAGTCGACCTGCTGGGCGAGCCGGGCATGCTGACGGACCCCCAGATCCTCTCAGCCCTGCACCGGGTCGAGACCGAGGCCGCCACCTGGTCCGAGGTCACCACCACCAGCAGCCCCGCCACCTACATCGCGGCCCTGGGCGAGGTGCTGGGCGGCGAGCGCTCCATCCCCTCGACCCGCAAGGAGATCGCCCAGCGCTTCCTGCTGGGCGAGGGCGACGAGAAGCTCAGCACCATCGTGTCCATCGACTACGCCCGCGGCCGCATGGCGATCCGCACGCAGGACGACGGAGGCATCGTCTTCGGGAGGGTCGCGGCCCGCGTGAGCGCCCTGCTCGCCAAGGAGCTCCAGGGCCTGCCCCTCGCCACGCACGTCACGGGCACGCCCTACATCGCTTACCGCGGGATCAACCGCATCACGGCGGACCTGCGGACCAGCATCCTGCTCGCGTTCGTGACCATCACCCTGGTCATCCTGCTCCTGCTCAAGGACCTGCGCCTCACCCTGCTCTGCCTGCTGCCCAACGCCCTGCCGCTGCTGATCGGCTACGGGCTGGTGGGCGCCGCGGGCTGGCTGCTCGATCCCACCGGGGCGGTCATCTTCACCGTCGCCCTGGGCATCGCCGTCGACGACACCCTGCACCTCGTGGCGCGCATGCGGGAGGAGCTCGACCGCGGCCACCCCCTGGAAGAAGCGCTGCGCCTGTCGGTGCTGCACAGCGGCCGCGCCGTCTTCATCACCTCGGTGCTGCTCATCGGCGGCTTCGGCATGAACCTGCTGAGCTCGTTCCCGGCGAGCGTGCTCATGGGCGGCCTCGGCACCATCATCGTGGCCGCGGCGCTGGTCAGCGACGTGCTGGTGCTGCCGGCGCTGCTGTCGAAGTTCGCGCGGCGCTGAGCCTGGAGACTCAGGCCCGCAGCCAGCTCACGAAGTCCGCCAGGCCGGCGTCGAAGTCGACGGAGGGCGAGTAGCCCAGCTCCGCGCGCGAGCGGGTCAGATCCGCCCAGGTTCGCATGACGTCTCCCTGCTGCATGGGCAGCCGGTCGATGATGGCGGCCTTGCCGACGGCCCGCTCCACGGCGGCGATCAGCTGGTCGAGGGTGATCGGCGAATCGGAGCCCAGGTTGTAGACGGGCTCGCTGAGCGTGCCCGCGCGCAGACGGTCCAGCGCCGCGAGCACGCCCGCGGTGGTGTCCGAGACGTGGGTGTAGTCGCGGGACGAGCTGCCGTCGCCGAAGACGGGGATGGCTTCGCCCGCGTCGATCATCTTCGCGAACTTGTGGATCGCCAGATCGGGGCGCTGGCGCGGGCCGTAGACCGTGAAGAAGCGCAGGGCGACCGAGGGCACGCCGTAGCAGTCGCGCCAGGTGCCCAGCATCATCTCGCAGGCCGCCTTGGTGACCCCGTAGGGCGAGATGGGCGCGAGCTGCGCGTCCTCCTCGCTGAAGGGCACGGCGTTGACGTCGCCGTAGACCGACGAGGACGAGGCGAAGACGACCGGCAACGGCTGGGTGCCGGACGCGGCCCAGCGCAGCGCCAGCACGGTGCCATCCACGTTGGTGGTCGAGTAGAGCAGCGGGTCGTCGATGGACGGCCTCACCCCGGCGCGCGCACCCAGGTGCAGGATGGCCGCGAAGTCGTCGACGGGCAGGGCATCCCAGACCGCGGGGTCTCGGAAGTCGGCCTCGATGACGTCCGCATGCGCCGCGACGTTCCGGCGCTTGACCGCCGGGTCGTAGTAGTCGTTGAAGTCGTCGAGGATCGTGACCCGGTCGCCGCGGGAGACCAGCGCATCGGCGACGTGGCTGCCGATGAAGCCCGCCCCGCCGGTGACGAGGAAGCGCTCGCTCATTCGCCCAGGTCGATGTCGTCCACGATGCCGAGGATGACCGCGTGGAACGGATCGTCGTCGCCGCCCAGCACCTGCCGGGCCGCGTTGCCTTCGCGCGCGACGACCACGAGGTCGCCCTCACCGGCCTGCACCGAATCGACGGCCAGGAACGAGCGCCCCAGGGCCGTCTTGCCGTCGGCCTTCACGGGCTGGCAGACCAGGACGATCGTGCCCTCGTAGACCGGGTGCTTCACGGTCGAGACGACGTTGCCGAGCACGCGGCTGAGGATCATGCCTCGCCCCGGTCCCGCAGCACGCGAGCCAGGGGCCGCGTGTCGATGGCGTCGACGATGCTGACGGTGGCTGCGTCCACGGGCACGAAGGTCTCGCTCAGGGTCAGCGCGGCTTCCCGACCACCGACCCAGGAGACGATGTCGCCGGGCCCGGCCTGCCCGGCATCCGCGAGGACGAAGGGCTCGCCGTGCACGACGCCCGCGTCGTCCAGGGCTTCGACCAACAAGAGCTTCACGCCGTCCATGCCCGGGACCTTCCGGGTGGTGACGACGGTGCCGATGACGCGGGCTAGTTCCATGGGCTCGGGAGTGTAGCAAGGCCGCGTGCGCGCGCGATGCGGTGAGGGCTTCTAGACTTCGCGCGTGAGCGAAGAGATCCCAGAACGCAGCCTCTCGGTGCGGCTGCCCTACGCCGAGCTGGTGCCCGCCTTGCGGCGCCGTGGGCTGGCCCGCGTGCAGGACGTGGAGGACGAGGCGGACCTGCGCCGGCTCGCTTGGGCGATGGCCGAGGCGCGCTGCCGACGGGTCCTGCTCGCGGACGGGTCGCCCGCCTGGCCCGAGGGCTCGCCGCGGGGCGTCACGGACGCGCTGCTGGACCCCTCGTCGAAGCCCCCCGAGCCCGGCGCCCTGCTCGCCTGGAGCCGCTCCGCCCAGCCGGTCGATCTGCTGCCCCCACACCCCCCCGCCTGGCCCGGCGTCGGCTACGCGCTCGGCGCCGCCCTGCGCACGCTCCGCGGGGACGGCAGCTGCGCGGGCTGGCTCCGCGTGACCCGCTGGGCCCTGGATCTGGGCCACGTCGAGGAAGCACGGCACTGGTCGGTGCAGGCGGCGCGCGCGGTGCAGACCCGCGAGGAGACGGCGGCCGTGGCGGAGCTCCAGGGCATCCAGCACCGGCTCTGTGCGCGCTTCGAGGCCGCGGACCGCTCCCTGCGCCGGGCCCTGCGCGCCTGGCCCGCCCGCGCCGTCGAGCAGCGCGCCCACACCATGCTCGAGCTGGCCCTCCTGCTGCGGGACCGCGGCCGGCTCGACGACTCCGATGCCTACCTGGGCGCAGCCGAGCAGGCGCTGCTCCGCGTCTACGGCGACACCCCCAACCGGGCCCGTGTCCGGGTCCTGCTCGAGCGGGCCGAGGTCGCGCTGCGCAACGGCGCCGAGAACGAGTGGCTGCCCGAGGCGCGGCGCGCCGCAGAGCAGCTCGACGTCGAGGGGCTGTCGCTCTGGGCGCGGCTGCTCCAGGTCGAGGGCTTCGCCGCCCAGGAGGCCTCGGAGCCTGCCCGGGTCTACTTCGAGCAGGCCGCCCGGCTCCAGCGGCGCCTCTTCGGCAGCGACGCCCACCCGGATCTGCTGGTGACCCTGCACGGCCTGGGCAGCACGCTCCAGTCTGCCGGCGAGCCCGCCCCCCAGTTCGCGGCCAACCGCTCGCTCGTGCGCCGGCTCTTCGGCGAGGGCGCCCACCCCCTGGACGCCCTCGCCCTGCACCAGATCGCGAGCCGCGCGCAAGCCGAGGGCCGCCTGGACGAGGCAGCCGCCGCCCTGGAGCAGGTCCTCGACCAGGAGACCGAGCTCTTCGGGGGTCGCGAGCACCCCTCCACCGCGATCACCGAGATGACGCTGGGCCTCGTGCTCGTGCGCATCGGCCGCCGCGAGGAGGCCCTCGTGCTGCTGCGCCACTGCGCCGAGGTGCTCCAGGATCAGCTGGGCGCGGAGCACCCGCACAGCGTGCACGCCGCGGACCTGTTGGCGGCGGTCGAAGGCCAGCAGCCCGACGAGGAGTCGCCGAACGTCGTCACGCCCTTCGTGCTGCACGCCCTCGCGACGACGGGCGGCCTGCCGCTGCGCCGCGACCGCCTGCGGGCCATCTCGTTCCGGCAGCTGCTCTACGAGCGCGCCATGACCCTGATGCCCGTGCTCCAGGCCGCCGACCTCGCGGGCTCGCCCGGGCTGCTGACCAGCGACCCGGCCGCCCTGCCCGTGCCCGTCGAGCTGGCAGCGCGGCTCAAGGTCCCCTGGTCGGAGCTGCTCGAGCCCGTCGTCGAGATGCACCGCCAGTTCCTCGAGGGCTTCGATCGCCTGATGCCCGCGACCCGCGGCCGCATCGATCCGGGCGCGATGGACCTGAACCCCCTGGAGGACGGGGCCTGCGTCGCCCTCATCGACGAGGCGCTCGCCGTCGCGGTGCACGCCCGCAAGACGAGGGACACCTCCGCGATCAGCAGCGAGCTGGCCCTCTGGATCCGCGCGGGGGCTCTGGCGATCCGCCTGGCCCCGGGCGGCGTGGGCACGGCGCTGCCGACCCTGCTGCTTCAGCTCCTGCCGGAGCGCGCCGGCGAGCTGCTGGCGGCCTGGGAACTCGACCTGAGCCCGGAACACGCGGCCAGGCTCACTCCTCCAGCGTCCCCGGTGGGTACACGCTGAGCTCGATGAGGTTCCAGACGTTGGAGCCGTGGTTGTGCAGGTGAAACACGACGGGCACGCCAGCGGCGATGTCCTCGTCGATCGGCACCTCGGTGATCAGCATCTCGGAGTCTCCCGGGATGGGCACGAGCTCCTCGAACACCGGAACGCCATCCACGGTGATGGCCGCGTGGGCCTCGGCGGAGTCGAAGGAGAAGAGGTCGAAGTGCCACAGCCGGAAGCGCAGCGTGTCGCCGGCCCGCACCTCGGCGACGGAGTCCTGCGCGACCACGAGGTAGTTGCACTCCTGGGTGTCGACCTCGAGGGACTCCTGGCCCCCGGTGTCCTCGACGGACCAGGACAGGCCCGAACACTCCACCGGATCGGGCCGGTGGGCGGGCCAGGGGTCCTGATCGTCGGCCAGCGCCCAGGCCTCGTGCTCCGTCAGCGGCACGACCTCGCGGGCCTCGCAAGCACACAGGAAGACAAGCAGGGGAAGGAGCCAGCGCACCGCGGCGAAGGGTAGCTCCGGCCCGACCGATGCCCAACCGGCATCCGCGCGGCTCATGGGTCGACGACTTCGACCCGCAGCCCGGCGTCCTCGGCGTGGCGGGCGGCGATCAGCGTCCAGGTGCCCCCGGGCACGACCCAGCGGCCGTCCCAGTGCGCGAGGCGGCTGCGCGGCACGTCGATCTGCACCCGAGCCTCCTCGCCAGCCTCCAGGCTCACCTGAGTCCAGCCCACGAGCTCCCGCCCGCGGTCCCAACCTCCAGCGGGCGGCTCTGCGTACAGCTGGATGGTCTCGATGCCGGCCTGCTCGCCTGTGTTCCGCACCGTCAACGCCACGCCGAGCCCATCCAGCTCGACACCGCTCCACACAAACTCCGAGTACCCGAGCCCGAATCCGAAGGGGAATCGCGCGGCGACACCCGTCCGCAGCAGGTGCCGGTGGCCGTGCCAGCGGTCGTAGAAGACGGTCTCGGACTCGTTGTCGAAGGGCGGCAGGTCCTCTTCGGTGACGGGGATGGAGATCGGCAGGCGGCCCGAGGGGTTGGCGACACCGAAGAGCAGGTCGGCGAGGGCCTCCCCGCCGCGCGAGCCGGGGTACCAGGCGTGGAGGATCG
>JAJDAI010000567.1 GCA_029261955.1 Deltaproteobacteria bacterium
CGGGCTGCTCGACCGGCGAGGAGGCCTACTCCCTCGCCATCCTCATCCGGGAGTGCCTGGATCGCCTCGAGCGCCGCCTGGACGTGCAGATCTTCGCGACCGACCTGGACCCGCAGGCCATCGACATCGCGCGCGGCGGGCTCTACCCCCACGGCATCTCCGGCGACGTGTCCCCCGAGCGGCTCGACCGTCGCTTCCACAAGGAGGACCGCGGCTACCGCGTGAGCAAGGAGATCCGCGAGATGCTGATCTTCGCGCCGCAGAACGTGATCGCGGATCCGCCCTTCACGAAGCTGGACCTGGTGTCCTGCCGGAACCTGCTCATCTACCTGGACAGCAAGCTTCAGCGGCGCCTGCTGCCCCTCTTCCACTACACGCTGCGCCCCGGCGGCCTGCTGTTCCTGGGCTCCTCGGAGACGATCGGCAGCTCCGAGCGCCTCTTCTCGACCCTGCACCAGCGGTGGAAGCTCTACGGCCGGCGGGAGGTCGCCCCCGGGGCCTACGCGGCCCACTTCCCGGCCGCAGTCGCCGAAGGAACGACACCCGCCCAACGCGGCCCCTCCGGGCCGCGCAGGACCCGCCCCCCGGGGCTCGCACAGCTCGCTGACAACCTGCTGCTGCGCGAGCTGGTCCCGCCCTCGGCCATCGTGCAGGAGCGCGGCGACATCGTGCACATCCACGGCCGCACGGGCATGTTCCTGGAGCCCGCGCCGGGGCCCCAGACGGTCGCCAACGTCTTCAACATGGCGCGCGAGGGACTCCAGATCGAGCTCTCCGGGGCGATGCGGCGCGCGGCCACGACCGACGAGGAGATCCTCCAGAGCGGGGTCCGGGTCCGGGCCAACGGAGGCTTCGTCCAGGTCGACCTGCGCGTGCGTCGGCTGGTGGAGCCCATCGCCTTCCGCGGCCTCTTCCTCGTCACCTTCGACCGGCTTCGCCCGGACCGCCCCGAACCCGAGCTCCCGGCCGCGGACGAAGCCGCTCCCTCAGGCCAGCTCGTCGACCTCCAGGAGCAGCTCCGGCACTCGCGCAGCAGCCACCAGAGCACCACCGAGGAGCTGGAGACGGCGAACGAGGAGCTGAAGTCCACCAACGAGGAGCTCCAGTCCACCAACGAGGAGCTCCAGAGCGCCAACGAGGAGCTGGAGACCTCCAAGGAGGAGATGCAGTCCCTCAACGAGGAGCTCCAGACCGTCAACGCGGAGCTGCAGGGCAAGGTGGACGAGCTGTCCCACACCAACGACGACATGCGGAACCTGCTCAACGGCACGGACATCGCCACGGTGTTCCTGGACAACCAGCTCAACATCAAGGGCTTCACCGAGCAGGCGACCCGCGTGATCCGCCTCATCCCCACCGACGTGGGGCGGCCGATCAGCGACCTGGTCTCCCGGCTCCACTACGAGCAGCTCGCCGACGACGCCCGCGAGGTGCTGCGCACCCTCGTCTTCCGGGAGATCGAGGTCGGCGACCGGGAGGGGGCCTGGTTCCTGGTGCGGATCCTCCCCTACCGCACGACGGACAACGTCATCGACGGGCTGGTGATGACCTTCGTCGACATCACCATGGTCAAGGGCCTGCGCGAGAACGAGCGCCGGCTGTCCACGGCGCTGATCGAGTCCCCCATGAGCGTCGCGGGCCAGGACCTCCAGCTCCACTACACCTGGGCCTTCGGTCGGGTTCTGGGGCACTTGGCCGCCGACGTGCTCGGCAAGACGGACGAGGTGCTGCTGCCGCCGGAGGTGGCGGAGCAGGCCCGGTCCTTCAAGCAGCAGGTGCTCGAGACGGAGACCGCCGGGCGGCAGGAGCTGTGCGTCGAGCGCGGTGGGGCCCGGGCGATCTACGACCTGTACGTCGAGCCGCAGCGGACCGAAGACGGTCGGGTGGTCGGCGTGGCCTGCGTGGCGACGGACATCACCGCCCGACCCTGAGCGCATCGGACCAGGGGCTGTCCCCGGGCAGGAGCAAGCGCACCAGGGCGACCGCGAGGCCCTCCTGGGTGAAGGGCTTCTCGATCAGGGCGCCCCGCTCCCCGAGGATCCCGCGGCGCGTCAGCTCCGCGCGGGGGTGGGCGGACATGAAGAGCGCCTTCAGCTCCGGGCGGCAATCGTGAATCTGGTTCGCCAGGGCCGGCCCGCTGGCCCCCGGCATGATGACGTCGCTGAGCAGCACGTCGATGGAGTTTCTGGGGTCCTGGGCCAGGCGCAGGGCCTGTTCGGGGCCATCGGCCTCGAGCACCTCGAGCCCCAGCTCCTCGAGGTAGTGGCGTACGACGAGGCGCACCAGCGGCACGTCCTCCACCAGCAGCGCCCGGCCGCTCAGGCGCGGCAGCGGCTCGAGGGACAGCGAGCAGGTCGCGGTCGAGTCGTCGCAGAGCGGGAACAGCAGCTCGAAGGCGGCGCCCTCGCCCGGCGCGCTGCGCACGTCGATCACGCCGCCCAGCCGCCCGGTGATCGCGAAGACCGTCGACAGCCCCAGCCCCGTCCCCTGGCCCACCTCCTTGGTGGTGAAGAAGGGCTCGAAGAGGCGGCGCCGGGTCCGCTCGTCCATGCCGTGGCCCGTGTCCTTGAACTCGAGCCGGTAGTAGCGGCCGCTCCGAGCCAGACCACGCGCGGTGGCCGCGCTCTCGTCCAACTTGACCACGCCGGTGCCGATCACCACCCGCCCGCCCTCGGGCATGGCGTCCCGGGCGTTGGCGGCGAGGTTGAGCAGGACCTCGTCCACCTGCACCTGGCTGGCGAGCACGAGCGCCTCGGCGGCGCCCACCTGGATCTCCAGCTCGTTGGTCCTGCCCAAGACGACCTCGAGCAGCCGGCTGCAGCTCTGGATCGCCGCGTCGAGCTCGATGGCTTCGTACTCCACCGGCTCGGAGCGCCCGAAGACCTGCAGCCGGGAGACCAGGTGGCTGCCGCGCAGGGCGGCCTCCTCGGCCTGACGCAGGCAGTTGCTCGCGTCTCCGGGCTCCAGCTCGCCGCTGCGGGCCTGCCTCAAGCAGCCGATGATGCCCATCAGCAGGTTGTTGAAGTCGTGGGCGACGCCGCTGGCCAGGGTGCCGACGGCCTCCATCCGGTGGGCGCGTCGCAGCTCCTCCTCGACCTCGAGCTCGGCGGTCACGTCCCGCGCCACGCCCACGGCCAGCTGGCCGTCGTCGGCGGGACGCGCGCGGTCCCGAATCCAGCGGATCGATCCGTCGGGGCGCAGCACGCGGTAGACCTCGTCCAGGGCTTCGCCCAGGCGCAGGCGGGAGTGCGCCTTCACGAGGCGCTCGCGGTCGTCGGCGTGCACGGCGGCGAGCCACAGGCGACCGGTGTCCACCGGCGTGCTGGACGCCTGCCCCCAGATGGCGTCCCAGCCGGGGCTGACGTAGACGAGCTGCCCGCCCTCGGCCAGGTACAGCACGTCGTCGATGTGCTCGGCGAGCCGCTGCAGCCGCTGCTCGCTCTCCTCGAGCGCGGCGTTGACCCGCCTCAGCTCGCTCAGGTCCACCATCACCGTCCGGCAGACCGCCACGCCGCTCAAGGCGACGTCGACGCGGACCGAGTCGAGGTGCACGGGGGTCGGCCCCTGCTCCGCCCCACGGATCAGCAACTCGCAGCGCTGCCGCTCGCCGGACGAGAACACGTCCATGCGGTGCAGGTGCAACGCGTCGGCGTCCTCCTGGGTCATGAAGCTGGAGAGGCGGCGACCAGCCAGGGCCGAGGGATCCAGGCCCAGCAGGCTCGCCGCAGCGCGGTTGATCTCGCGGATCGTGCCGTCCGCGTCCATCGTCAGGTAGCCCACGGGGGCCAGGTCGAAGAGCCGATGGTAGAGATCGCGGCTCCGCCTCAGCTCCAGGTGGGCGCTGCGCATCTCGTCGTTCTGGAGCTCGAGTTCCACCTGGTGGACCCGAAGCTCGTGCAGCAGCTCGGTGGGATCCCGGCTCTGGTCATCGACTTGAGCCGATGCGCCCAGACGCGCCTCGGCGCGCTTCCGGAGCTCGACCAGATCGTCGGACTGCGCTGCTGCCTCTTCATGGGACAGATGGGTCGTCACGCCAGCCTCCAGCTCACTGACGCTAACAGAACCTCAAGACCCCGGACGGGGTCGCCCGGGGTCTTGGTGTAGCTGATACCCCCCGATCCACTCACACCGGACACGTCCTCTGTTGGGGTCTCGCCCTCAACAACGTTCTCCAAGCTTATGGGGGGGGGCACGGAGGCCGTTTGTGAAGGTTGAGACAGCAGGGGGAGTCGTCGCATGTCCGTGGGCCGGGTTCCTGGATGCGTGGAGGCCAACCGCCTTTCGGGAGGCCCGCCCTCGGTCCGCCGACCGGCGGGCTGTTGCGTCCAGGGATGCGTCGGGCGGCTCGGGAAGCCGCCGTCCCCCTGAGATGTCATCGCCTGCGTCGCACCGAAGTGCTTCGCGAGGTGTGTCCGGTTTTCAAGGAGCATCAACTACGTCCTGGGAGCATCGCAGGGAGCGTGCCAAGAGCGGATCGGCCTTCCAGATCGGCCGGAGGATCGCCGGGGGACGGGCCTCTTGGACCGCGCGAGACCCGCCGGATGCGGGGGCTGCGCGTGCAGACTGGCCCGCTGGATCGCCCCCAGGTGTCAGATGCCCCACTCGACCGCGCATTCCTGCACGCATGCAACACCCATTGACGCGATCCGCCCGACGCCGGACCATTTGATCCAAGTCACTGTTGGAGGCGCCGAGGATGTCTGGCCCCGTTGAATCCCTGGATCCCGAGCCCGTCGCGGGCGAGTCCGCGGCCGCGGACAAGGCCCACGGCTCCCGCGAGGTCGTCTTCGTACACGAGCCACAGACCGGCCGGATCCTCCAGGTCAGCCCCTCGGTGGCGGAGGTCTTCGGCGTGGCGGTGGAGCAGGTCCTGAGCGATCCCGTCGCCTGGACCTGGCGGATCCACCAGGAGGATCGCCCCCGGGTCCTGGAGGCCCTGGAGCAGCTGCACGCGGGCGGCCCCTTCAACCAGGAATACCGGGTGGTCGGGACGGACCGGGAGATCACCTGGATCCACGACCACGCCGTGCCCCTGCGCGGCCAGCGCCCCTGGACTGGCCGCTTGCGCGTCGCCCGGGATCTCACGCACACGCGAGCCCTCGAGGATCAGCTCCTGCTCGCCCAACGCATGGAGTCGGCCGCCCTGCTCGCCCGCGGCGTATCCCACGACTACAACAACCTGCTCATGGGGCTGGTGGGTTGCGCGAACCTGGCGCTGAAGGCGGTGCCGCCCGACTCCGGGGCCCGACCCTGGTTGGACGAGATCAAGACCGCCGCCCTGGAGGGCGCGCGGCTGGCCCGCAGCCTGGTTCTCTTCGCGGCCGGGGGTGAGGCGACCTCGTCGCCCGTCGAGCTGGGGGACGCCGTGGGCCAGGCCTCCAAGCTGCTGCGCACGCTGCTGGGCGAGGAGATCATCCTCCGCACCGAGCTGGACGAGCAGCCCCTGGTCGTCACAGCCTCCTTCTCCGGCCTCCAGCAGGTGCTGCTCAACCTGGGGATGAACGCGCGCGACGCGATCAGCGGCAGCGGCGAGGTGGTGGTGAAGACGGGGCGGGAGCAGGTGTGGGTGGACGGCTCGCTGCCGGCGGGCGACTACGGCCTGCTCTCGATCCAGGACAGCGGGACGGGCATGTCGGAGGACGTGTGCCGGCGCGCCCTCGAGCCCTTCTTCAGCGGCCGGGAAGGCAGCGACAGCACCGGGCTCGGGCTCACGACCGTCGACGCGATCATCCGGCGCGCCGGCGGCGACGTCACGGTGCTCAGCGCGCCCGGGGCCGGGACGACGGTGACGATCCGCTTGCCCCTGCTGGAGCACGAGGGCGAGCCCTCGCTCCCGCCGTGCACCGAGGCCTGCTGTCGCGGAACCATCCTCGTGGTGGAGGACAACGCGATGGTCCGCCGCACGCTGCGAGGCCAGCTCGAAGCGGGCGGCCACCTCGTGCTCGACGCGCGGGACCCGGCGGACGCGCTCACCCTGGTCGGCGAGCACCGCGGCGACATCCACGTCGTCGTCTGCGACGTCATGCTGCCGGGCGCCACCGGCGGCGACGTCGCCACCGCGATCGAAGCGATCGCCCCGGGCACCCCGATGCTCTTCATCTCGGGGCACCGCCGCGACGCCCTGTCCGCCGACGGCAGCGTGCCGCCCGGCGCCCAGGTCCTCCAGAAGCCCATCGGCGAAGCGGAGCTGCTGTCCGAGGTGGCCCGCCTGCTCGAGACCACGGGCTGCATCCACACGAAGGCTTGATTCCGGCGCATCCCCCGGTCTCGGGATTCCTGGCACGGGGCGTGCTTCGTCTGACGGTGGTCAACATCGAGCCCGTGGTCCGATCGCTGCCGGCTCGGGGAGGTGAGATAGACGACCCGATGGATCGAGGTGGTTGCGAACTGAGCCCACGAGCCCGGAACGGGGGCGCCCCGCGGCACCGCAGACACCCGGTGACGCGGGGCGTGGCACCCCCAAGAACGCGTTAGGTTGAACCATGTCGTTGTCCCCGGCCATCCCGCCGAGCACCGCCGCCACCGCGGAGCAGGTGCTTCTCCTGGAGGACGACAGGCTCGTCCGCCTGACCGTCTCCGAGGAGCTCCGCCAGGCGGGCTTCGAGCCGGTCACCGCCGGCACCCTCGCGGAAGCGGAGGAGCTGGCCCGGAGCACGGACCCCGCGCTCTTCATCGTCGACATCCGCCTGCCCGACGGCAGCGGCATCAACTTCCTGCGCAAGGTGCGGGCCCAGGATCCCGACGTGCCGGTCGTCATGATCACCGGCCACGGCTCCGTCCAGACCGCGGTCGAGGTGACCCGGCTCGGGGCGACCGAGTACCTGCCCAAGCCCTTCGATCCCGAGGAGTTGGTGCTGCTCGTGCGCCGGGCACTGGGTCGCAGCCGCGAAAAGCGGGAGCTGCGGCACCACCGCCAGCAGGCCACGCGCAGCCGCTACGAGGAGCTGACCGGCCAGTCGAGCGCGATGCTGCGCCTCTTCGAGCTGCTGGAGCGGCTCGAGGCAGCCGACGTGCCCACGGTGCTCATCCAGGGGGAGTCCGGCACGGGCAAGGAGCTCGTGGCACGGGCCATCCACCGCCGGAGCCGGCGGAGCGAAGAGCCCTTCCTGGAGATCGACTGCACCGGCCTGGACGACCAGCTGGTGCAGAGCGAGCTGTTCGGTCACGAGCGCGGGTCCTTCACGGACGCCAAGCGCCGCAAGGCCGGCCTGTTCGAGGTCGCGGGCGACGGCACGATCTTCCTCGACGAGATCGGCGAGCTCGGGCTGCAGACCCAGAGCAAGCTGCTCCGCGCGCTCGAGAATCGGCGCTTCAAGCGGGTCGGCGGCACCACCGACATCCAGCTGCGCGCGCGCATCGTGGCTGCGACCAACCGCGACCTCAGCGAGGAGGTGCAGGCCGGACGCTTCCGCGAGGACCTCTACTACCGCCTGGCCGTCATCCCCGTGATGGTCCCGCCGCTGCGCGAGCGCCCCGGCGACGTGCCGCTGCTGGTATCCCACCTCACCGAGACCCTGGCCCGCCGCCTGGGCCGGGACCTGCCCGACATCTCCGAGTCGGCGATGAAGCGCCTGGTGTCCTACCACTGGCCCGGCAACGTGCGTGAACTGCGCAACGTGCTCGAGCGGGCGATGGTGCTGCACCGCGACTCGATCGAAGCCCGCGACCTGCCGATCGAGGTGGGGCGATCGCGGGGCGGCAACGCAGCCAACGGCGGGCTGCGCGACGGCGGGATCCGCCTGCCTGAAGACGGGCTGGACATCTCCGACGTCGAGGCGAGCCTGATCGCGCAGGCCCTCGAGCGCACCGGCGGAAACAAGACCCAGGCCGGCCGGCTGCTGGGCCTGACGCGCTTCTCCCTGCGCTACCGCGCGCAGAAGATCGGCCTCATCGACTGATCTGCCGGGTGCCTGTGGGGCGCTGCCTTTTCGGCCGCGATCCAGGCACGGCCCTTGCGAGTCTTCTGACCCAAGGGAGCAAGGTCCATGACTGCACACAGCACGATCTCCGCAGCCAGCGCCTTCCCCGTTGAGGGCTGTGGGTTCGAGGCAGCAATTCGCTGCACCGAACCCGTCCCGAGCCGCCCGGGAGCGAGGGCAGATTCACACGCCCCCGCGAGCGGTTCTGCACAGCGCACCCCCCCGGGGGTGCGGCCGGGGAGCCACCCGTAGCGCCCAGAAAAACGCACGAGTGAGCTGCAATACGACGCGGCCGTTCGCGGGGAAAGGGAGTCGGGATGAGGGTCGAACAAGTCATGACAGAGCGGGTCTGGCAGTGCGAACCCGACGCAAGCCTCCGCCGCGTGATGGCCGTGATGGTGCTGCGCGACTGCGGATGGGTCCCCGTCGTCCAGGAAGGCCGCCTGCTCGGCGTACTCACCGACCGCGACATCGCGGTCATCGCCTGGCGCACCGACCGGAGCCTGTCGGATCTGGTGGCCGCGGACGTGATGACCCGCAACGTCGCCTCCTGCGCGCCCGACGACAGCATCGTCGCCGCGGAGCTGGTGATGCGCGCGCGCGGGGTCCGGCGGCTCGCGGTGCTCGAACAGGGCCACCTGGCCGGCGTGCTCTCCCTCGACGACCTGGCGCGGCACGCCTCGCAGGCGGACTGCTGGGAGGTCCCGGGGCTCGGGGCCGGCCAGGTGCTCGGGCTGCTGTGCGACATCGTGCAGGCGCCGGGGCGGGGGCAGAGCGAGGTGCTCTCGAAGCAGCCGGCCTGAGCGCCCGGGAGGAATCCCGCACGAGGGATCGCGCGAGCAGGGCCTCCGGCGGCGACCCCTGTCCATCCGCATGGTGCTCCCCCCCCATCCGAGGTACCGGTGTTGCCCCCAGTCGGGCTAGCCCGGAGGCGTCGAGATGGAGATCAGACTTCACGGCCGCGGCGGTCAAGGAGGCGTGACCTGCGCCAAGATCCTCGCTGAGATCTACGCCCGCATGGGCAAAGCGGTTCAAGCCTTCGGAGACTACGCGGGCGAACGATCGGGGGCCCCCATCCGGGCCTACGCCCGGGTCGACGACGGCGAGATCACCAACCGGAACAAGGTCTACGAGCCCGACCACCTGCTGGTGCTCGACCCCACCCTGCTGGGGCCCCTGGTCGTCGGCGGCCTGAAGCCGGGCGGCATCCTGCTGGTGAACACCGAGGACAGCCCCGAGCAGATCGGCGCGCGCTTCCCGGGCTTCCTCCCGGTGACCGTGGACGCGACGGCCATCGCCCGGCGCCACGGCATCGGCACGCGCTCCGTCGTCATCGTCAACACGACCCTGGCCGGCGCCTTCGCGCGCGCGGCGGACGTGCCCTTCGAGCAGCTCGAGGCGGCCTACGAGGGCCTGGGCCTGGGCGGGAACCTGGGCGCCGCACGAGAGGCCTGGGAGCAGGCGCGGATCGGGGTGGTGGACGGGGCCGAGGCGCCCGCCGCAGACGCCGTCGCCGCGTCCCCCTGGGGCGCCACCGCAGCCGGCGCCGTGCCCGATCTCGTGGACCAGCGGGTGGGGCCCAGCCCGACGCTGAAGACCGGCGCCTGGCGCTCCCAGGCCCCGCAGTACCGGGAACGCCTCGCGCCCTGCAACGCCAGCTGCCCCGCCGGAAACGACGTCGTCGGCTTCGTGCAGGCGCTGCTCACCGAGGGGCCCGGCGCCGCCGCGGCCATCCTCGCGCGCACCACCCCCCTGCCCGGGGTCTGCGGCCGCGTCTGCCCCGGCTTCTGCATGGCCGGCTGCAACCGCGCCGGCTGGGACGGCGCCGTCGACGTGCGCGGGCTCGAGCGCTGGGTCGCCAGCGAGGCGACCGGACCGCAGAGCCTGAAGGCGCCGGTCGAGAACCCGCGCCGCTTCGCCGTCATCGGCAGCGGGCCCGCGGGCCTCAGCGCCGCGCACCACCTCGCGCGCCGCGGCCACTCCGTGGTCCTGATGGAGGGCGAAGACGAGCTCGGTGGCGTGCTGCGCACCGGCATCCCCGAATACCGCCTGCCGCGCGACGTGCTGAGTGCCGAGATCGACCAGATCCTCGCGCTCGGCGTCGAAGCCCGCACCGGCGTCTTCCTCGGCCCCGAGCAGGTCCGGGACCTCGCGCTCGACTTCGACGGGCTCATCCTCGCCACCGGCCTCCAGCGCCTGCGTGCGCTGAACGTCGACCCCATGCACAGCCCCTGGGTCGACCTGGCCCTGCGCTTCCTGGGCGTCGTGAACAACCTGCACAGCCAGTCCCCGACCGACAGCGGGAACTTCGTGCGCACCGGCATGCACGTCGTCGTGCTGGGCGGCGGCAACACGGCCATCGACTGCGCGCGCACCGCCCTGCGCTGCGGCGCCGACCGGGTCACCGTCGCCTACCGCCGCGACCGCGAGGCCATGCCCGCCATCGACGAAGAGGTCCAGGAGGCCATCGACGAAGGCGTGCAGTTCCGCTTCCTGAGCGCGCCCGCGGGCTTCGTGCAGGACGACGCGGGACGCGCGGTCCTGCTGGCCGAGGTGGAGCTGGGGGCGCCCGACGAAGGCGGCCGCCGATCCCCGAACGTCACCGACCGGGTCGAGCGCTTCGCCTGCGACCGCGTGCTGCTGGCCCTCGGCCAGAGCCCCGACACCAGCCTGCTGCCCTTCGACTGGTCCCTGCGCGGGGAGCAGGTCTTCCACGGCCCCGAGCCCCTGCCGGTCTTCGCCTGCGGCGACGTCGCCACGCGCGAGGGAACGGTCGTGCACGCCATCGGCGACGGCCACCGGGTCGCGACCCTGGCGCTGCAGGCCCTGGGCGAGGACGTGGAGGTCTTCGAGCGGCCGCCGCTGACCGACGCGGTGCCCGCCACGCGCATCCACCACAGCCACTTCGAGACCCGGCCCCCCACCCTGCACAACGAGCTCGAAGCGCTGGCCCGCGTCGAGTCCTTCGACGAGGTCAACCGCGGCCTGCCCGACGCCGGCGAGGCCTGGCGCTGCTTCTCCTGCGGCAGCTGCACGATGTGCGACACCTGCCTCGTCTACTGCCCCGAGGGCGTCGTGCGCCGGCAGGCCGGGGGCTACGGGCTGGACCTGGACTACTGCAAGGGCTGCGGGATCTGCGTGACCGAGTGCCCGCGCGACGCGATGGAGATGGTGAGCTCATGAGCACCCAGCTGATCACCGCGAACCACGCCTCCGCGATGGCTGCGACCCTCGCCGGACGGGCCAACCGCGGCGCCCGCGGCTTCGGCGGCGGCGTCTACCCCATCACCCCGCAGACCGAGTGCATCGAGCTGCTCTGCAAGCAGGAGTTCGAGAAGGGCTCGATCGTGCGGGTCGAGAGCGAGCACAGCGCCATGGCGGTGTGCATCGGCTTCTCCACCGCCGGCGCGCGCTCGTTCACGGCTTCGTCCAGCAACGGCCTCGCCTACATGGTCGAGAACGTCTACGCCGCGGCCTTCGCGCGCCTGCCCATCGTGATGATGGCGGTGAACCGGACCCTGGGCCCGCCCTGGAACATCTGGGCCGACCACGGCGACACGCTGATGCTGCGCGACGCCGGCTGGATCCAGATGTACTGCGAGGACAACCAGGAGGTCTTCGACTCGACCCTGCTGGCCTTCCGCCTGGCGGAGGACCCCCGCGTCCTGCTGCCTGCCCTCGTCTGCCAGGACGCCTTCGTGCTGTCGCACACGATGATGCAGACGGACATCGCCTCGCAGGAGCAGGTCGACGCCTTCCTGCCGGAGCTGAACCTGGCCCACCGGGTCGCGGACACGCCGCGGGTCATCGGCGGCCTCGACTTCCCCCACGAGACCGAGGTCCACCGGGCCCAGTTCGCCGAGGCGATGTTCCGGGTGCCCGCCGTCTACACCGAGGTCCAGGACGCCTTCGAAGAGACCTTCGGGCGGCGCCCGCCCGACCGGGTCGTGCCCTACAAGCTGGACGACGCCGACGTGGTGCTCGTGTCCATGGGCACCACCGGCGCCACCGCGCGCGCGGCCGTCGACACCCTGCGCGAGCGGGGCATCAAGGCGGGCTCGCTGCGGGTGCGCATGTACCGGCCCTTCCCCTTCGACGGGCTGCGCGAGCACCTGGCCGGTCGGTCCCACATCGCGGTCGTGGACCGGGACATCTCGCCCGGCTTCGGCGGCGTGCTCTGGGGCGAGCTGCTGGGCTGCACGGATCGAGACTCCGTCGTGCAGAACTACCTGGTCGGCCTGGGCGGCGGCGACATCCGACCGAAGCACCTGGTCG
>JAJDAI010000568.1 GCA_029261955.1 Deltaproteobacteria bacterium
CCGCGGTCCTGGAGCTCCTGGAGCAGCTCAGCGAGGGCGTCGGCGGGGCCCTCGACGCGGGCGATGAGGGCGCCCGGGTCCGCAGACACCGCCGTCGCCCGTCCGACGCCAGGCCGGGGGCGGGAGGTGATGACCGTGCCGGAGCCCTGCCCGAAGCTGGCGCGCGCACGCAGGGTGACGCCGTGCCGGCGGGCGTAGTCGATGGCCTCGGGGGCCAGCACGCGCGCGCCTCGCAGGCCCATCTCGAGGATCTCCCCGTGGGCCAGCTCGTCGATGCGGCGGGCGCCCGTCACGACCCGGGGGTCGGCGGTGTAGACGCCGTCCACGTCGCTCAGGATGTCGCAGTGCGCGGCGTCCAGGGCCCCGGCCAGGGCGATGGCGGTGGTGTCGCTGCCCCCGCGGCCGAGGGTCGTGACGTTCTTGTCGGTGGACACGCCCGCGAAGCCGCCGACGATGACGACCTGGCCGCGCTCCAAGGCCTCGTGCACGCGGATGGGCCGCACCTCGATGATGCGCGCCTGGTTGTGATCGCCGGTGGTGATGATGCCGGCCTGCGATCCCGTGAACGAGACCGCCTCGCAGCCGCGATCGCCGATCGCCATGGCGAGCAGGGCCATGGAGATGCGCTCCCCGCTGGAGAGGACCATGTCCATCTCGCGGCGGTGCGGCTGCTTCGAGACTTCGCGCTTGAGCGCGACGAGCGCGTCCGTGGTGCGGCCCATGGCGGACACCACCACCACGGGCAGATCACCAGCCTGGCGCGTGGCGACCACGCGATCAGCGACGCGACCGAGCTTCTCGGGGGTGGCGACGGAGGAACCGCCGTACTTCTGAACGACGATGGCCAAGGGAGCTCCCCTGGACGCGAGCGACTAGATGTCGGGCGTCGGCGGGGGCGGAGGCGGCGGCGGAGGAGGAAGCTCCGCCGAGTCCGGAGACGGCAGGTCTGCCGCGAGGACAGGGGCGCTCATGAGGAGCGCTCCTGTGAGCAAGACCAAGGCTGCGTACGCGATTCGCGACATTCTGCAGTTCCCGTCTGTCCGTGGACGCAGCGAACCTAGGCTCTACAAGGCCAAGGTGTCAAGGGCATGTCTCTGGCGTGAAGACCCTTCGCGGCAAAACGCGCCAGCCCCTGCGGCGGGCCTCATCGGACCGCGAGGTCATCGAGCAGGACGACATTCTCTCCACGGTCGGTGGACGAATAGCCGGTGATGTCCTGGACCATCATGTAGGTGATCCCATCCTGGGCCACGAACACCCGATCCTCGGGGTCGCGGCTGCGGTCGATGAAGTCCGAAGGCCCGAGCGCCACCGTCTGCCAGCCCTGCTCCGGGCGCACGACGGTCGCGGCGCTGGAGAAGCGTCCGCCGCCCCCCTGCACCAGCACGAAGACGAGGTGGGCCGGGAAGTTCAGCGCCTTGACCTGCAAGGAGATGTGGCCGCGCACGGTCAGCTCGGGGTTGAAGCCGACGACCACGAGGTCGTCTTCGCCGCCGGTGACGTAGCTGCGCCAGGACGCCACGCCGCGGGGCTTGAGGCCGTCCACGGGGCGCTCCTGCGCGAGCCGGCCCTTCTGGGCGCGGTTGCGCGCGTGGAAGAGGCCGCCGAGGCCTTCCTCGAAGTCCCAGGCCACAGGCAGGGCCTGCACCTGCTTCCGGTCCTCGTCCAGCGAACGGAGCCGGTGGCGCGCGTCCTGGGTCCACGAGGTGTCGGCGTGCTCGCGCAGCACCTTCTCGTAGGCCTCCTCGGCCTTGTCGGGCTCGTTCAACCGCTCGTGCGCCATGCCCAGGCGCATGCAGGCCTCGGCCACGATGCCTTCGGGCAGGCCCTCGGGCGAGTCGAGCAGCTGCTGGTAGCGATCGCGCGCACCCTCGTAGTCGCCCATCCCGGACTCGAGCAGCAGCGCATCGGCCAGCGTGTTGCGGGCCTGCTGGATGCGATCGGCGTCGGGGGCGGCGAGGGCCAGCGCCGGCAGGAGCAGCGCGAGCAGCAGCTGCCGGATCACAGCCCGCCGACGAACTTGTACCCCACGCCGTGCACCGTCTGGATGTACCGGTTCGGCGGGGTGTCGCTGAGCTTGCGGCGCAGGTTGAGGATGTGGGTGTCCACGGTGCGCGTGCTCACCTCGGAGTCGTAGTTCCACACCTTCTCGAGCAGCACCTCGCGGGACAGGACCTGGCCGCGGTGCTTGACGATGAAGCGGAGGAGCTCCATCTCCTTGGCTGAGAGCTTCACGGCCTTGCCGTCCACCTGGAGGTCGTAGGTGGTGAAGTTCACCGAGACGTTGTCGAAGGAGTAGGCCTCCTCCTCGGGCACGTCCTTCTCGGCCCGGCGCAGCAGGGCGCGGACGCGGGCGTGCAGCTCGAGCAGCGAGAAGGGCTTGGTGACGTAGTCGTCGCCGCCCACGTCGAAGCCGGTCAGCTTGTCGACCTCCTCACCCTTGGCGGTGAGGAAGAGCACGGGGTTCTTGTAGCCCTCGGTGCGCAGGCGACGGCAGACGTCGTAGCCGTGCATGCCCGGCAACATGATGTCCAGGACGATGAGGTCCGGATAGTCGGAGATGCCCTTCCGCAGGCCCTCGTCCCCCGTGGCCGCGCCGTCGACGTCGTAGCCCTGGAGGTTGAAGAAGTCCTGAAGACTCTCACGGATCTGCTTCTCGTCTTCGACGATCAGGATCCTCTTCTTCTGCGTCATCGCCTTCTCTCCGAGCCGTTGACGGCTGATGCCTGCTGTACGGGCAGGATCAGCTCGAATCGGCTGCCCTCGCCCAGCTTCGACTTGACGTTCACGCGGCCTCCGTGGGCGGAGACGATGTGGTGGACGATGCTCAGGCCGAGTCCGGTCCCCCCGATCTCGCGCGTCATGTGATCGCCGCCACGATAGAACTTCTCAAACAGGTGGGGGATCTCCTTGGGATCGATCCCCGGGCCGTGGTCGGTCACAGCGAGCACGATGCTATCACGCTGGAGTTCCACCCCCATCTCGATGCGC
>JAJDAI010000569.1 GCA_029261955.1 Deltaproteobacteria bacterium
CGCTCCCCGCGACCGGCGTCTACCGCATCACCTTCCGCACCGGGGCCTGGTACGCCGGTCGCGGGGAGCGTGCCTTCTACCCGAAGGTCCCCGTCTACTTCGAAGTGGAGGGGGACTCGCACTACCACGTGCCCCTGCTCCTGAGCCCCTTCGGCTACTCCACCTACCGCGGGAGCTGAGATGAAGCTGTCCCTCGACGCCGCTGCCCTCGCCACCATCAACGGTCCGCTCGCGGGGGCCAACGCGGCCTACGCGATGTCCTTCCCCGGCGATCCCACGGCCCGTCAGCCCCTGCACACCGTCTACGGCGGCGCGCAGCTGTTCTCGAAGGAGCTGCCGGCGAAGCTGGGCAGCGCCGCCCTGCGCCACCTGCACGCCTATGCGCCCGACGCCGCGTCGATGGCTGCGGCGCTGGGCATGGACCCCGA
Organism: Deltaproteobacteria bacterium; assembly: GCA_029261955.1. Lineage (GTDB taxonomy): Bacteria > Myxococcota_A > UBA796 > UBA9615 > UBA9615 > CALCXL01. The sequence continues at coordinate 429 of JAJDAI010000569.1, forward strand.
CCTGGCAGCCCGGGTCTACCCGCGCGTGGTCGAGAAGCTGGAGCGTGAGCCAGTCGAGGACTTCCGCATCGACTTCGAGGACGGCTTCGGGATTCGACCCGACGCCGAGGAGGACGTGCAGGCCGGGCGCTGCGCCGCCGAGCTGGCGGAGGCCGTGGGCTCGGGCACCGCGCCGCCGTTCTACGGCATCCGCATCAAGAACCTCGGCCAGGAGATGGCGGGGCGGGCCCTGCGCACGCTCGACCTCTTCGTCACCGGCCTCGTCGCCGCCTCGGGGGGCCACGTGCCCGAGGGCTTCGTCATCACCGTGCCCAAGATCACCTCCGCCGCGCAGGTCACGGCGGTCGCGACCGCCTGCGATCTGCTGGAGGCGAAGCTCGACGTGGCTGAAGGCTCGCTGAAGCTGGAGCTGATGGTCGAGCTGCCGCAGACGCTGCTCGATCCCGCAGGGCGCTGCGTGCTGCCCGATCTCGTCGCCGCGGCGCGCGGGCGGTGCACCGGCGCGCACTTCGGGACCTACGACTACACCGCGTCGGTGAACATCACGGCCGCCCACCAGGTGATGGACCACCCGTCCTGCGCCTTCGCCCTGCACCTGATGCAGGTCGCGCTGTCGGGGCGGGGTGTCTTCCTGTCGGACGGCGCGACCAACGTCATGCCCGTGGGCCCGCACCGGGGGCCGGAGCTCAGCCCGTCGCAGCAGGCCGAGAACGCCGAGGTCGTGCACCGCGCGTGGCGCCTGTCCGCGAAGCACATCGCCAACTCCCTGCGCCTGGGCTTCTACCAGGGCTGGGACCTGCACCCGGGCCAGCTCCCGGTGCGCTACGCGGCGTCCTACGCCTTCTTCCTGGCCGGGCTGGAGCCAGCCACCGAGCGCCTGAGCAACTTCGTGGAGAAGGCGGGCCAGGCCACCCTCGTCGGGGACGTGTTCGACGACGCCGCGACGGGGCAGGGTCTGCTGAACTACTTCCTGCGCGCCCTCGCCTGCGGCGCCATTTCGCTGGAGGAGGCCGAGGCCACCGGGCTCTCCGCCGAGGAGATCCGCGGCCGGTCCTTCCTGGCCATCCTGGAGCGCCAGCGCGCCACCTGACATGCTCGGCTGGGTGCCCGACGGCCTCGGCCAGGACGAGGTGACGGCGACGCGAAGCTGAGCCAGGACCAGGGCACAGAGCTGATCAAGCCCATCATGCTGACGGGCAACACGATCTACTGAGGCAGCTGGTGGGGCGGATCCTCGCCGCGTAGGAACGCCAGGACCGAGTCCGTCGCCATGCGGGCCATCCGGTGCCGCGTCGCCTCCGTGGCCGAGCCGATGTGCGGCGCGAGCACGACGTCCCGCCGGTGGCGCAGCCCGGGGTGCACGTTCGGCTCCTCCTCGAAGACGTCCAGGCCCGCGGCGCGGATCGGGCCCGTGGCGAGGGCATCCACGAGCGCGGCCTCGTCGATGAGCGACCCCCGGGACGTGTTCACCAGGACCGCTCCGGGCTTCATGGCGAAGAGGCGGTCCCGGTCGAGGATGTGCCGCGTCTCTGCGTTCAGGGGGAGGTGCAAAGTCAGCACGTCCGCCTCGCCGAGGAGCTGCTCGAGGGGGAGCTGCCGGGCGCCGAGCGAGTCGAGGGTGGGGGCCGGGCCGCGGCCGCTGTAGGCCAGCTTCATGCCGAAGGGCAGCGCGCGCTGCGCGACGGCGGTGCCGATGCGGCCGGGCCCCACGATGCCCAGCGTGGCTCCGCGGAGCTCCATGCCGGTCATCAGGTCCAGGGACCAGTGGGTCCAGGCCTCGGCGCGCACGAAGGCGTCGGCTTCGATCAGGCGGCGGCAGGCCGCGAGCATGAGCCCGAAGGTGAGGTCCGCGGTCGCGTCGGTGAGCACGCCCGGCGTGTGGGTCAGCACGATGCCGAGCTCGCGGGCGGTGGCGACGTCGATGTTGTCGACCCCGACGGCGACCTGGGCGAGCACGCGCAGGCGGGGGGCCGCCGTGAGAACCGCGGCCGTGATGGGCTCGGTGAGCTGCACGATCGCGGCGTCGTGGCTGGGCAGCTCGGCCAGCAGCTGGGCTTCGCTGCGGGGTGCGCCGCCGACAGGGAGGCTCACGTGAGCCACCGCCCGGAGGTCGGCGAGGCAGTCATCGGGCAGGGGACGGGAGACGTAGACGCGCATGGAAGCCAAGCCTAGATCAGACGCCCGGTCGGCGCTCCGGGGCCCCCTGCTCAGGCGAAGCGCAGGCTGTCGCGCACGTCGGCCTCGCCGTAGGCGGCCTCGAGCGCCTCGAGGGCGGCGTCCAGCTCCTCGCCTGCGGGAGGGGGGGTCGGTCGCAGCACGAGGTACAGATCACCCTGGCGCGTGCCCCGTCCCGCCGGCGGCAAGCCGCGCCCCTTGAGGCGCATCCGGGTGCCGGCGGCGGCGCCTGGGGGGAGCTTGACCTTGACGCTGCCGCTGGGCGTCGCCACCTCGACCACGCCGCCGCGGATGGACTCCACGAAGGTGATCGGGAGGTCCATCTCGAGGTCGTCCCGGTCCACGTGCACCAGGGGGTGCTCCTCGACCGTGATCTCCAGGAAGAGGTCGCCCGAGGGGCCGCCATCGAGGCCGGCGTTGCCCTTGCCGCCGACGCGCAGGCGCTGGCCGGTGCGCGCTCCCTTGGGGATGCGCACGGTCAGCGGCTTGTCGCCGCCGAGCCGGAAGGAGCGCTCGCCCCCGTGAAGGGCTTCGTGCAGCGAGATGCGGAGGGTGGCGTTGCGGTCGGTGCCGCGGCGCGGGCCGCGGGCGAAGGGGCCGCCGAAGCCGCCCCGGGGCCGTCCGCCGCCGAACATGCCGAGCAGATCGTCGATGTCGACGCCGCCCATGTTGCCACCCGCGCCCCCGCCGCCGTAGCGCCGGAACTGGCGGGCCTGGTCGGCGTCGAAGCCGGGCCGGAATGCCTCGTGCCCGAACTCCTCGAAGAGCTTGCGCTTCTCGGGGTCGCCCACGATGGCGTAGGCGGCGTTGACCTCCTTGAGCTGCTCGGGATCGCCGCCCCGATCGGGGTGCATCTTCCGCGCGAGCTTTCGGTAGGTCTTCTTGATCTCGTCCTGCGCGGCGCTCTTGGAGACGCCGAGGACGGAGTAGGGATCTCGCTGGGTCATGCGCTCAACCTGCGCACGACCGCGGCGCGGTCAAGGGCCCGGATCAGGCCCCGACCCGCTCAGCGGCCGCGATGCGGCCCAACGCGAGCGCCTGCTTGAGGGTCGCGTCGTTGTAGTCGGTCTCGCCCGGGGTGGCGTGCATCAGCGCGCCTTCGGCTTCGGCGAGGTCCTTGTGGGCCTGCGCCACGTCGATGTCGGCCGCCGCGACGGCCGAGCTGACGACGATGGAGACGCGGTCCGCCGAGACCTGCGCGAAGCCGTCGCCGACGGCGTAGACGGTGTTGCCGTCCTTGCCCTCGAGGATCATCGCGCCCGGCTTCACCGCCGTGATGTAGGCCACGTGGCCCGACAGCACGCCGAAGTCACCCTCGAAGCCCGGCGCGTTGACCGTGCTGACGGCGCCCTCGAAGAGCTGCTCCTTGGGCGTCAGGACCCGCAGGTTGAAGGTGTCGGCCATCGGATCAGGCCTCGCCGCGCGCCATCTTCTCGGCCTTTTCACGGGCCTCGTCGATGGTGCCGACCAGGTAGAAGGCCTGCTCGGGCAGGTCGTCGTGCTTGCCCTCGAGGATCTCGGAGAAGCCCTTGATGGTGTCGGCCAGCGACACGTAGCGACCGGGCAGACCCGTGAACTGCTCGGCCACGTGGAAGGGCTGGCTCAGGAACTTCTGCACCTTGCGGGCGCGCTCGACGACCTTCTTGTCCTCGTCGGACAGCTCGTCCATGCCGAGGATCG
>JAJDAI010000570.1 GCA_029261955.1 Deltaproteobacteria bacterium
GCAGTCGTCGTCGGGGGTGCTGAGCACGCCGTCGGGCCCGCAGACCGTCACGCCGTCCATGTCGACGTCGAAGCCGTCGTCCACGATGCCGTCGCAGTCGTCGTCGTAGGCGTTGCAGGACTCGTTGCCGTTGGGGTGGACCTGCGCGTCGCCGTCGTTGCAGTCCCCGCCGCCCAGCAGGGGCGCGGCGTGGTCGACGTAGGGCTCGCAGGCGAGGTACTGGTCGTCGTCGAGGTCGAGCTCGGCGGAGGGGCGGCTGCCGTCGCAGTCGGTGTCGAGGCCGTCGCAGACCTCGGTCGCGCCCAGGTAGACCTGGGGTCGCGTGTCGTCGCAGTCACCCTCGCAGGGGCTCTGGCCGTCGCCGTCGTCGTCCTGCTCCGCGTCGCCGATCAGGCCGTCGCAGTCGTTGTCCGCGCCGTCGCAGAGCTCGGCGGCGCCGGGCCAGGTCTGGGGGTCCTGGTCGTTGCAGTCGGTGTTGGGGAAGAGGTGGGCGGTGATGCAGTCGGGCACCTGCCGGTCGAAGTAGCCGTCGGCGTCCAGGTCGAAGTCCTCGTCGCCGCGGCCGTCGCAGTCGTCGTCCAGGCCGTTGCAGGCCTCGGGCGCGCCCGGGTAGATGAAGGGCGCCGAGTCGTCGCAGTCGTCCTGGAGGCCGGCGTAGACCCAGCCCTCGGGCGCCTCACCCAGGCAGGTGCTCAGGATCTTGCCGGCTCCGATGCCGTCGCCGTCGGTGTCCTGCTGGTAGTCGAAGTCGGGGAAGCCGTTGCTCGGGTCGCCGTCGCAGTCGCGGTCGATCGTGTCGACCTCGCCGTCGCAGGTCTCGTTCGCGTTGGGGTAGATGGTCGCGTCGTTGTCGTCGCAGTCCGTGCCTTCGGCGCAATCGACCATCGTGGCGAAGCCGTCCCCATCCCGGTCGAAGGGCTCGTCGATCTCGCCGTCGCAGTCGTCGTCGAGGCCGTTGCAGGACTCCGTCCCGTCGGGGTTCACCTCGGCGTTCTCGTCGTCGCAGTCCCCATCCTCGACCGTGAAGCCGTCCCCGTCGGCGTCGACCGGCGGGCAAGCGGCCAGGCCCAGCATCAGCAGGGCGAAGAGGGCAGCTCGAAGGGTCGCGGTCCAGGTCATCGTGCGTTCCATGAGGTCCTCCGTCGCGCCTGCGCCAGGCACGGTCACGCCAGTTCGCTGGAAAGGCGGTCCAGCGATCCGTCCAGCCACGCGTCGAGCTCTTCCCAGCTCGGCCGCTTGGCCATCCAGAGCAGCGCCTGCACGTCGTCCAGTGCGGCGCCTTCCTTGTCGGTGATGGTGGGGATCGGGGAGCCGCTGCTGCGGTGCGCGACCACGCGCCGGCAGAGCTCCTCGAGGTGCTCCACGAGGCCGGCGTGCACACGGGTCGCGCGGTCGCGACTCTGGATGAAGTGCAGCAGGCGTCGGAAGCCGCGGCCGAATTCCTCAGCGGTCGGGCGATCGTTGAACCAGCGATCCAGCACCGCGCTCGTGTCGCCGGGCAGGAACTCGGCGTCGCGCGCGATGTTGTGGATCAGCCGGCGCTCGGTCGGCTGGACCTTGCCGTCGGCCCAGGCCACGAAGACCAGCGGCAGCAGCAGCAGCAGCAGGAAGTTGTCTTCGGTGAACTCAGCCTCGTCCACCGTCGAGAGGAAGGAGTCGCTTTCGGAGTGGGGCTGCCAGTTGGTCGGGCGCATGATCCCTCCCTCGCCCCGGGTCGGCTGGAAGCTGCCGGCCGGCGGGCGGGCTGCTCCGGAGCGTTGCAGGGACGGTGCCAGCTCACGCAGCGGGCGCGGAGTGAACAACGGCGGGCCTTCGCCGTGGGGAGCGGGGGGCGCGAGTCAGGCGCGCGGGTGCGGAGTCACACCCCTCGCGGCAGGCAGCGTTGAGATCTGCACGGTCCGGGAGCGGGCGGCTGGGGGCCGGTGCGGGTGATCCCGCACCCACGCGCTCAGTGCAGGTAGAGCCCGGGGAAGTTGTCCGCCACCGCGTCCCAGCTCGTCCCGCTCATGCGCTCGACGATGTACTCGGGGGAGGGGAACTGCCGCCGCAGCGCGAGGAGCAGCTCCTCGGCTTCAGAGCGTTCGATCACGCCCGCGACGCCCGCCGTGGGCTGGCCGCCCACCTGAAAACGCAGGATGTATTCGCGGGAGTGGGGGTGCCAGACGAAGAGGTAGTCACTCATGACGGCGGCATTCTACTCAGCCCAGCGGCGAAATCCCTCGGGGTCCCGCGCGATGCGGGCGAGAAGATCGGCGGGCACGATGCCGGCCCGCAGCCGGACGTTCGCGGGGTCCAGGCCCCACAGGGCGGCGAGGCGCTCGAGGGCGTCGGACGACAGGGCCTTCTCGCCGGACTCGACGCGGCTCAGGTAGGAGCCCGACACGCCCAGGGCCTCCGCCAGGCCCTTCTGGGACACGGAGCGCGCCTGGCGCTGGCCTCGCACCCAGTCGGAGAAGGAGGGCCCCTCGCTCGCCGGGGCCACGGCCGCGCCGAGGGTCGGATCCTCGCCCCGGGTCCACTCGATCTCGGCGTAGGCGGCGTGGTTGTGGATGGACTCCTGGTTCTCGGCGCTGACGTGCAGCCAGTTCACGCCGGGCAGGGCCTTCAGGGCGATCACGCAGTCGCGGACGAGGTCCTCCACGAACTTCGGGTTGTCGTAGGCCTGCTCGGTGACGAACTTCTCGTCCTCGCGCTTGAGCAGGGCGTAGAGCGGCGCCGAGGCGCAGGACTCCACCGCCTCCACCAGGTCCTCCAGCCACACGAAGTCGTCGGCCCGGATGTCGACGGAGACGAGCGAGCGCTGGTTGTGCGCGCCGTAGTCGCTGACCGCCTTGCTGCAGGGGCAGAGGCTCTTGACCGGCACCGTCACCCCGAGCGTGTAGTCGGCCCGGTCGCCCTTGCGGTGGCCCACGAAGCGGCCGTGGTACTCCATCAAGGACTCCGCGCCGGAGACCGGGGCGTGCTTCGCCATGAAGTAGGGGAAGTCCATCTCCAGCCAGGCGTCGTCCGCCTCGAGGCGCCGCTGGATGGCCTCCAGGATGTTCGGCATCGTGCGGAAGGTGAGCTCGCCGCGGACCTCGTTGAGGATCTCCACGAAGCGGCTCATGTGGGTGCCCTTGAAGTGGTGGGGCAGGGCCACGTACAGGCCCATGTTCGCGACGGTGCTCTGCATGCCGTTGCTGCGATCGAGGATCTGCACGGGGTAGCGCAGGTCCTTGATGCCCACGCGGTCGATGGGCAGTCCGCGGCTGTCAAATTCGGCGGCGTGATCGGGCAAGACGGACATGCTGGAGCTCCTGGATTGGGCCGGAGGGTACGGACTTGATCCAGGAGGTCAACTTGGGATTGACCGAAAGGGTCAACGGGGCCCTGGGAAGATCCGCCGCAGCGGGGTGTCTTGACAGCCAGCCAGGGGGATCGAGGCTTCGACCCAGCGCCCCCGTCGGCCGATACATCACCAGAATCCCGCAGAGAGCAGCCATGCACACCCCCCCCTCGCCCCGCCGCTTCCGCCCCTCGGTGCTCGCGCTCGGCGCCGCCTGCGCGCTGTTGGCGCTGACCTGCGGCCCCCAGATGAGCACCCCCGAGGACGGCAGCCCGGCCTTGCCCTTCCTCGCGCCCGCACCCGCCGCCGCCAACCCCGCGGCGCTGACCGGCAACCTCACCGTGCTCTCGGACGTGGCCGAAGCCGTGTTGCCGGCCGTCGTGAACATCCGCGCCACGAAGGTGAGCCGCGGCCAGGGCGGGCCCTTCTTCGACGATCCCTTCTTCCGCCGCTTCTTCGGCCAGAAGGGCGACGAGCAGAACGAGCAGAAGGAGCAGCGCAGCCTCTCCCGCGGCTCGGGCGTGCTCGTGGGCACCGATGGCCTGGTGCTGACCAACAACCACGTGGTCTCCGATTCGGACGAGGTCGTGGTCGCGCTCTTCGATGGGCGTGAGTTCGCGGCGGAGCTGGTGGGCACCGACCCGCGCTCCGACCTCGCGGTCATTCGCCTGCTGGACGCGCCGAGCGACCTCGTGGCCCTGGAGCTGGGCTCCAGCGAGGCCATGCGCCTGGGCGAGGTCGTGCTCGCCGTGGGCAACCCCTTCGGCCTGGAGGGCACGGTGACCATGGGCATCGTCTCCGCGAAGGGGCGCAGCAACGTCGG
>JAJDAI010000058.1 GCA_029261955.1 Deltaproteobacteria bacterium
GTCTGGGGTCAGACCGCCTTCTCATCCCATCTATCAAGTGTTGGGCGATGCAGCGGCTGCAACCAGTGGAGGCGGCCTTTACTGCCGCCGCTCCGAAGGCCTCTGCTGCTACCGTCCTGGCGCTCCTCTGGTCAGGGTCTGCGGTCGGGACGCGGCCAGCGACGCACGCCCCCTCGCTGCCGGCCGAGCCCACGCCGGCCTCGCGGGGCGGCCCCGTCGTTTCCCTACGGGTCTCCACCCCGGCTCAATCGACCGGCCCCCAGATGCTCAGCTGGATGACACCGACCTCGGAGGCGACGAACTCGGTGGTAGAGCAGCCTTCGCCTCGGAACTCGGTGTCTTGAAAGACAGTCTCCTCCGCCTGGGAGTGTTCAGTCGGGGACCAGCAAACCTGTAACCGTTCAGCCCCCTGAGAAGTCGTCTGATCTCAGCGATCTCTGGTGGTGGGATCGACACCAAGATCCGGGTGTGATCTCTTGAGCCCGTGGACGACGCCAGCGAGATCGAAGAGCTCCGGTCAGCACTGGCTGCCGAGCAGGCGCGGGCCGTCGCGGCCGAGGCGCGGGCCGCCCAGCTCGAGGCGCGCGTGGCCCAGCTCGAGAAGCAGCTGGCGAAGGCCATCGAGCTTCTCGGCCGTAACTCCGGCAACTCGAACAATCCGCCATCCAGCGACCCTCCAAGCGCCAAGAAGTCCAAGAAGAAGAGGCTCAAGAATCGCCCTCGCGGCGGGCAGAAGGGGCACCAGGGCTCACACCGTCAGCTGCTGCCGCCCGAGCAGGTCCACGAGGTGGTCGACCTGTTCCCGAGCGCGTGCGAGAGCTGTTGGAAGCCGCTACCGCAGGTCCCCGACGAGTTCCCGAGGCGCCGCCAGCTGACGGATTTGAAGCCCCTCGCCGCCCACACCACCGAGTGGCGCCGGCACGCCGTGGTCTGCCCGTGCTGCGGCTACCGGACGCGGGCGGAGCACGACCCCGACGTCATCCCCCGCTTGTCGTTCGGCCCGCGGCTGATGGCGGTCGTGGCCCTGCTGACCGGGGTCTACCACCTGAGCCGGAGGCAGACGGTGCGTCTGCTGCGCGAGCTGCTCGGCGTGCGGATTTCCCTCGGGTCGGTCAGCGCCATCGAGAAGCGGGTCAGCGACGCGGTCGAGCCCGCGGTGGACGAGGCGATGGAGTCGGCCCGCGGCGCGGCCGTCAAGCACGCCGACGGCACGACCTGGCTCCGCTGCGGCGCCCTGCTGTCGCTGTGGGTGGTCGCCACCACCGCGGTGACCGTCTTCAAGGTCCTGCCCAACGGGCAGAAGGCCACGCTCCGGGACGAGCTGTTCGGCCGCGTGCGCGGGATCCTGGTGAGCGACCGGGCCACGGCGCTGAAGTTCTGGGCGATGGAGCGCCGCCAGATCTGCTGGGCGCACCTCGTCCGCAAGTTCGTCTCGTACTCAGAGCGGGCGGGCCCTGCCGGCAAGCTCGGCGAGGAGCTGCTGGAGTACACGAGCCTGCTGTTCGCGTACTGGTCGCAGTTTCGGGAGGGGCAGCTGAGTCGCGAGACCTTGGTCGAGCGGATGGCACCGGTGCGCCTGCAGCTCGAGGCGGTGCTGCAGCGGCTGGTCGGCGCCGAGGTGCTCGGGGTCTCGGGCTCGTGTGCGGACATCCTGGCGCACCGGGAGGCGCTGTGGACCTTCCTGCAGCGCCGGGGCGTCGAGCCGACGAACAACCACGCTGAGCGCGAGCTGCGCGGCCTCGTGATGTGGCGCCGTCGCTCATTCGGCAGCCAGAGCGAGCGGGGCACCCACTTCGCGGCGCGGATGATGACCGTCGCCCACACCGCCCGGAAGCAGGGGCTCGAAGTCCTGGAGTTCCTCGCGGCGTGCTGCGCCCCGCGGCCTGCGGGCGCCGCGGCCCCGTCCCTGCTCGCGGCGGCCTGACCGGGCTACTCGCCGAGCGGGAAGTACCTCGTGGCATGGCGCTCACCGACGCTGCGGACCCGGCCGTCGCGGCGCAGGGTCGTCGCCGGCCGATTGAGCTCCTTCGCGGTCGCGCCCACCACCGGGCCGATCACCGCCATCGTCTCGCCGGGATGCTGGCAGATCGCCTGGTAGAGCCGCTCTTGCAGGTCCGCGAGCACCTCGGGGGAGCGGCGCGGCGCCGGTGCTCTCATCGACTTGCGCCGCGACGACTTCGCCGTCGGCTTCGAGACTCGCCCGAGAGCGGCGCGCACCGCCCCCTCCGCGGCAGCCTCGCACGCCGCCAGGTGCTCGCGCACCAGCCGCGCCACGGCGCTCTCGATCTTCTGCTCCAGGGACTTCGTCGTGGTCGTCATACGCCAGGAGTCCCACGGCGAGATCACGAACTCAACCAGGGGCCTGAACGGTTACCTGGCAGACGCGTCCTCGCTGGCCAATAGCGGCGGTGGCTGGCTCGTATTCGGAGTGGAGGAGAGCGGTGGCGCCGCGACCAACCTGAGCGGCGTGCCATCACTGGATACCGACAAGGACATCTTGCGTCTTGAGTCTCTGCTGAGGGACGGCCTCGCTCCGCGGCTCCCGGGTGTTTCGATTCGGGCGGTGGGTAGCTTCGACTCCGGGCCGGCTTTCGTCTTGCGCATCCCGCAGTCCTGGTCGGGACCTCATCTGGTTTCGCTCAGCGGGAGCTCTCGCTTCTACGCGCGGAATAGCGCGGGGAAGTACCAGCTCGATGTCCAAGAGATTCGCGGGGCATTCGCCGCGTCCGCCGGCCAGAGTTCAGCGCTGAGGGACTTTCGTACGCGGCGACTTGGTCTGGTCCTGGCCGATGAGAGCCCCGTGGTCCTCAAGTACTCAGGCCGCGTCGTACTTCATCTAGTGCCTGCTTCCGCGCTCGCCCCAAACGGACGAGTTGATGTGCGGGTGGCCGCCCAGCATCGTACCTTGACGTACCCGCTTGACGCCACGGGCTACAACCATCGATACAACGCAGATGGCTACTTGACGCACTGTGAGTGGCGACCCAGTCACGATCAGCCACCTGAGTACGTCGCCTACATGCAGACCTTCCGCTCCGGAGCGATAGAGACCGTGAATGCGACCCTCGTGCAGAAGCACGAGGGAGTGCTGACCCTACCCAGCGCCCGGGTCGAAGCGAAGGTGATTGAGGCCACCACCAACTACCTCCGCCTGATGACGGAACTCGGATCCGAGGGCCCGATTGTGGCTGCAGTTTCCCTCTTCGGGGTCAAGGGCGCGAAGCTCGCCGTCCGCAGAGACCTCTGGGGTGGCGAACCCATCGACAAAGACCCTTTGTTCCTCCCGGAGGTGGTGTTCGAGGGACTGCCGCAGGGAGACCAGCCCGAGAGAGCCGTGGGCAGGGCCTTCCGGCCCTCATTCGATGCGATGTGGCAGGCGGCAGGCTGGCGAGAGTGCTTCGACTACGAGGACTCCGGCGACTGGGCATTCCACGGTCAAATCTAGCCCTCCAGACGCGCACAATGCACAACGCCCGAGAGACGCCATGCTCCGCTTCGCCGCGCACGGCGCTTGTCGTGGGCGTGTCGTGCGTCATGTTCCCCGAGTACGGGAGGCTCCGAAACCGTTCTGCGGAGCCTAGGTGACGTGACGCTGCCACTCGTTCCAGCCGTTGAGCGCCGGCGTGATTCGCTCCTGCTCAATGCTTCGAACCAGGATGCGAATGCAGCCGTGGAAATCACGCAGCTCGGAGAGCATCTTCTCGCCGACGTTCGCTGCCTCCACTCCACTCCCTCGAAATCGCGATATCGCCTCAAGGTAGCCGAACACGGCCAGATCGACCCAGCGGTGTCCACCGAGCGGGATTCGAAACGGGCCGTTCATCAAGTCCACGATCCTAGCGCGTGTCGACTCAAGGGCGTCTGTCCAATCAAACACCGATCCAATCGCCGTGTGGGCGAGAATCTCCGAGGCTGCCGAGTCGAGCAGACCTCCGAGCTCGAGTACGAGCGGAACGTACTCCTCCGGCAGCAACGAAGAGGCCAGCAACTGGTCATGGTACCTCCCTCGACTCTCGATCCGTCGCAGACTCAGCCGTGCCGACGGGAAGGGCCAAGCGTTCGTCAGACCGCGGCTGTACGAGATGACCACATCTGGCGTCTGAAACTCCTTGCCAAAATACGACCGGTGCAAGTGAAAGACGCCGCCGACGAAGTCCGCGTCTTCGGCCGGAGTGCCGAGGCAGTCGCGAATGAGCCATCGAACACAGGCCGCCAGATACGCCGGGCGCCGTGGCCCCTTCCACAGCACTCTGAATAGGACAGGCTGTCCCGTGAGGCCGGAGTGCGCCTGAAGCTTGAAGGCGTCGAGCACCTCCAAATAGCTCTCCCTCACCTCGCGCGGAGCAAGGCCCTCAAGACCGGGCAAAGTCTCGCGATAGAACTGGCCTACGTGCTTCCGCAGTTCGGGAACCAACTGGTCCACTCGGGCAAGGCGAACTGAGTGTTTGCCCTCGGCCAGCCGCGAGGGGTCCTCTCCTGGAGCACTCTTCTGGATGAACTCATCCACGGATCGTAGGTACACCGTGGGAGTCGGTGTTCCCTTGCCCGTTATCAAGACGAGAAACACCGGGATCTGGTGTGACGCCCAACGCTCCAGGCGTGCGCGGGGAACAGAGATGCCGGCGTAGTCCCCCTTCTGCCGGCGTCGGCGCGCTTTCACCTGCAGGTAGGCCTGCTGCGGCAGGGCCCCCGTCGCTGTGGCCTCGCGCTGGTCAACCTCGACGAGGAGATCCTCCCCAGGATCGTTTCCGAACGGCTCCGACTGGACGTCAGATGAAGCGAGGATCGCCATCACCTGCTTCTCGCCCCAGTCTCCGATGGTCTGGCTCTTCGTGCCGCTCACGGTTCCCCCCCAGTCTCTCGCCACCTCAGGGCCAGCGGAGAGTACCCCCGGCTCGTCTGCAGGACACGACGCACAACACTCGATAAACGCCACGGCCTTCGGCCGCAGCGTTTATCGGGGACGTGTTAGGTGCAATGCCACCCGCAACAGATCGGTGTCGGGACCGCCGCCCGTCCGGGGCGGCTCCACTTCCGGGTCACGCTCCCGCCCGGCGATGCCTCAATGGTACAGGGCCGCACTCAACCAGCAGCTACCCACAAGCGCCGAAGAAGACATTCCTGCGGGAATGTGGCGCGCGGCAGCAGGTGCGGCGAGGCGGCGGCGGGAATCGAACCCGACTCCAGGCGACGGCGAAGTGCCCGTGAATACATCAAAAAAACGAAGGCGGAGACGACAATCTGGGCGACGGTCGAGTGTCAGTTGGCGCCGGTTGATGTCGGTTCGCACACGGCCGGGAGCGCGGAGAGCTGGCGAAAAGCAGGCGGAATCGTTGATGCAGCGTGAACTCAGAACCCCGGGCCCAGAAGACCTCGCAGCGATACGAACGTGGGTTCTTCCGACCCGAAATAGGACGCAGCTAGGCTCCTGACCACTTCGGACTCAGCAGCTTCGACGGCAGCCCGAATCACACCCGCAAGCGCGAGAAGCGCCTTCTCCGTCTCTACAGCCTGGACTCCGAGGTCCTCGGCCTTGCGCCCGTAGGCCGCGGCCCATTTGTGGTCTTTCACGCCCACCGCAGCTGGGTACACCGATTCACACACTCTGAGAGCGGTGCCCGCGTACTTGGGTAGCTGCTTCTTCCCTACCTCCAGCAGCTTGCCACCGATCCCCCCGATGGCGGCCTTGGCGGCCCTGGAGGTCACCCGCCCAGCGTCCAGCTGGTCGGAGAGTTCCAAGCCCAGTAGAGCGATGTCGTCGTGGACCAATCCCCGCTTCCCGAAACCCGAAGCAAGCTCGTTTACCGCGCCACGTCCCTTTCGCCCCCAGTCCTCCTTCTTCGGGCCATCCACTAGGGCGGCCGCGAGGATCGCCGTGGCGTCGTCGAGCCTCCCAGCCTCTCGGTAGGTCTTTGCACGCGTCACTTCCGACACCAGAAGGTGAGCCTCAGCCGCAGCGGCCTCATCCGCCGCAGCCAACGCGACGATTGCAGCACGGCCTTTTTCAACCCCGGCCCCGGGAAGCTCTCGAAGTAGCCTGGGGCCGATGTTCATGATGTCGGCATGCGGCTTCACAAAGATGCCTCGAGCGGCCCTGCCTGTTCCTCTCACTACTGCTCGGTAGATCTCCTCCAGATCCTCCTGGACCCCTCCTGTTTCCACAATACGAAGTGCAGCTGCGGCTATCGCGGGGTGTCGAGTCCGCAGCGCGGCCACTCCTCCGGCGGCCGCAGCTTCCGCGCCGAGAGGCAAGCGGATATCGATGTGACGCCGCGTCCGTGCCACCCCCAGCAGGTCCGCCACAACGTTGAGATCAATGCCATCGACCCCGACTGCATCGCATGCCGCGGCGTAGAGGAAGGCGTCTAGGAGAGTGCGCCCGTTTCCGACGCGATGAGCTTCGGCACCTAGACGCCGAAGAAGAGTCGCCACATGAGCGTCCAGTGCATCCGCTCCCACCCGCTGATCTAGGATCGCGCCGAAGAACGTCTCGTTTCCGAGGCCGGCTGTGGAGCGGCTTGACGCCAGCAGTCTTGCCGCTCTCTCCTCGGCGGGGATGGCAGCAAGCTCACCGAGGCTTCCTGCATTCCCCCATGCCGTCACGACGGCCAGCGCATCCGACTCCGTCAACGCAAGGGTCGTTCGCCGGTGAATCGGCTTGGGCCAAACGTCCGCCCATCTGGCCCACTGCGGCTCTGTGCTCCTTCGGCCGCGCATCCACGTCCCACCCCAGTCCGTGTCTCGTGCTCCCAGAAGCCAGTGGATATCGCTTCGAGCCGCCGCCTTCACGGCTTGGACCGCGCTGCTGAAGTCTGGAGCAAACTGATCGGCATCATCGGTCGCGAAGACCCAACGAAATCCTTGCGGCAGGGCTAAAACCTGGTCGGCGCTCAGAGCCAGTTCACGGCTCGGATCGGGCGAGAGAACCCGAAACCCGCTCTCGACGAGGTCGACGGCAACTTGCCGTAGCACGGTGCTCTTGCCCTCCCCGCCGGCGCTGAGCAGCAACACGGCAGTTTGGCCCACGGCGGTGTTGAGTTTCTCGACGGCGCGACCCACTACGCTGCGGCGCGGGATTTCGGAGTCAGCGGCCAGGGCATGACGCCAGTCGGGCTCTTGGCCATCGTAGAAGAGCCGAAGTTCTCCCGGGGACAGCGTCGAATGTTGACTGTCCAGGAACGACGGGGTCAGCTCAATCCATCCTTCCGGTTCTATTGCCCTGAGGCTGCGGGCACCGTCCGGCTCCACTCCTTCGAGTTCGACGCCATCCTCACTCTCGGGGCCCAGGATTCGATCAGCCAGTGCGGGAAGGAAGGCGTGGGCATCGACTCCAAAATGCGCCTGAAAGCGACCAGCAACTATCGCATCCGAAACCGACTCAAGGAGAGGTTCGTAGCCCATCCGCACCATACGGGCGTCTGGCTCATAAAAGGCCCAGCGGACATCGATGGGGGCCTTCTTGTCGGCCATCAGCGCCTTGAGCGTGCTCGTGAACACGTCGTCCCAGCCGCCATATGCGAGGACGACTAGGAGATGGTCGTCCAGGATTCGTCGCAGAGATGCCTCAAGTTCATCCCGGCCTGTGCGCAATTGTTGGGGAGAATGCAGAGTGTCATCGTTGCGCCAGAACCCGTGAAGGTGAGCGACAAGCCGCTGTCTCGACGAC
>JAJDAI010000571.1 GCA_029261955.1 Deltaproteobacteria bacterium
GCATTCAAGCAGTGCTTGAAGGATCCGGAGGCACTCGCCCACATCAAGAGGGACATCAAGGTCGCCTCCCAGATCGAAATCTCCGGCACCCCGCGCACCTACATCAACGGGCGGTTCTTCCGCGGCGCCCTGCCGCAGGCCACGCTGGAGCACGTCATCGAACAGGAGCTCGGCCGCCGCGCCGCGGGCGAGAAGCCCCAGCCGAAGCCGGCGCCCAAGGTCACCCGCGTGAACGCGAAGACCGCCCCGAACCAGGTGAAGATCGAGCTGCCCGAGCAGAGCTACTACGTCGACGCCTTCGAAGGCAGCCTCGACGGCAAGGGCCGCGCGCTGAGCATCCAGGGCGTGCTGCCCGCGAACGCGAGCTGGTACGAGGCGAAGGCGGCCTGCGAGGCGGCTGGCAAGCGCATGTGCAGCACCAACGAGTGGGTCAGCGCCTGCCAGGGCGCGCAGGCGGTGGACGACGACAAGGACGGCAACTTCGCCAACGACTACGTGGAGGGGAACCAGTTCCCCTACGCCGACTGGTACGAGGCGCGGTGGTGCCGCGACAGCGAGGACCGCGACGCCGGCAAGCCCGGGCTGACCGGCTCCATGGCGCGCTGCCAGACGCCCACCGGCATCTTCGACCTCGGCGGCAACGTCGCGGAGTGGGTCGGGGCCACCGAGGACGAGGCGGTGCTCCTGGGCGGCGACTACCGGGCCAAGGACAAGACGGGCTGCTTCCGGCCGGCGAGCACCTTCGGCCCCGGCCACAAGAACATCGGCATCGGCTTCCGCTGCTGCTCCGACGGGGCGGTCGACAACAAGTCCACCCAGTCGGTGGAGGTCATCGCGCCCGCGAGCATGGACGCCAGGAAGCTGCCCGCCTTCGAGGGCGAGCTGATGGGCGGCGGCACCTGGTCCACGGAGCAGAGCAGGGGCAAGGTCACCTACCTGACCTTCTTCGCGTCCTGGTGCGGGCCCTGCCGCAAGGAGCTGCCGGCGCTCAAGTTGCTCAACGCGAAGTACGCGGACCGAGGCTTCCAGGTGATCTCCATCGGCGTGGACGCCGGCGCGGACGGGGCACGCAAGTCCGGGGGCATGGCGAAGCAGCTGGGCATCGACTACCCGGTCATCCTCGACCCGCAGAACAAGATCCTCGGCCTCTTCGACGTGAAGTCCATGCCGACCAGCTACCTGATCGACCGCGACGGCGTGATCCGCCACAAGCAGGTGGGCTTCGGCACCACGACGATCGAGAAGATCACCACCGAGATCGAGGGGGCGCTCTGATGCGCGGTGTCCTGCTCGCCGCGCTGCTCGTCGGTTGCGCCGCCCAGGCGCCCCCGGTGGAGGAGGAGCCGGCGGCCGCTGAGACCCCCGAGGCCGTCGCCACGCCTGCCGCCACTCCGGCCGTCGAGCCGATCGCGACCCCGGCCGCGGACGGCGATGTCCCGTCCATCGCGGCCCTGCCGGATCCCGCCGGGATCGCAGACAGCCCGAAGGGCCTGCCCAACGGCGCCTGGGCCCCCGAGCTGGACCTGCTCGACCTCGCTTCGGGCAGCACCTACCGGCTCTCGGAGCACGTCGGCCCGAACGCGACCTCGAACGCGAAGGTCGCGGTGGTCGGCTTCGCGGCGTCGTGGTGCGGCCGCTGCAAGCTGTCCTACCCCTACCTCGCGAAGCTCCAGAAGGAGTTCGGGGAGGACCTGCACGTCGTCTTCGTGACCACCGACTCCGACGAGCCCGCGATGCAGAAGGAGGTCGCCGCCGTGCAGGCCGGGGGACTCCAGGTGCCGGTGCTCAAGCCCGACGCCCACACCCTGCGCGCCTGGCTGGGCCAGAAGCGCAACGTGCCTCACTTCTTCATCGTGAACCGAGCCGGCGAGGTCCTCGTGCAGGATCGCGGCTTCGGCAAGAAGGTCGAGAAGGTGCTGCCAGGGCAGTTGCGCTACGCGATCAACCACCCCGATTGGGTGGACCGCAGCCCCAAGCCCCGGCCCTCGGCCGGCTGAGCGCGGGACCTAGCCCTTGGGGCGCGCGTCCGCGGTGCGCTGCTGGTCGTCGTCGAACACGAACTCCACGTCGTCGAGGCTGTAGCCCGCCTGCGCCATGGACGACTCGGTCTCCGCGAGCAGGCTGAGCAGCTTGCCGGTGCGGATCTGCTCGTCCTCGCTGTCGTCGGGGATGGGCGGGAGGCGGTACTCCTCCGTCGGCTCCACCGTCGCGTCTCGGGGCTTGAGCTTCGCGCGGCGCCGGGCGCGCCCGAAGTTCACGTCGAGGCCCTGGGGCGCCTGGATGCTGGCGCGCGAGGTGCCTTCAGCCTGCTCCTCGGGGTTCTCGTCCGCTGCGAGGCCCTCGAGCCGATCCAGCGCCTGACGGAGCTGGCGGACCAGGTTGATCGCGACGATCGCCTGGACCGCGACGGCCCAGTCCTGCTTCTGACGCAGGGCCCAGTTGAGGCTGCGGCGGCTGAGCGTGGCGACTTCGACCTCGCCCTCGGCCTTCACGTCGGCGGTGCGAACCTGGTCGGGCACCAGGCCGGACTGGCCGAACAGCGTGCCGGCGCCCAGGGACGCGAGCCGCACGCGGCGTCCGTCGGGCAGCATCTTGCTGACGACGACCGTGCCGCCGAGCAGGAAGTAGCAGCAGTCGCCCGCGTCGCCCTCGCGACAGACCAGGGCTCCGTTGCGGAAGCGCAGGTTGTCGAGGGCCGGGGCCATCATCTTCAAGTCGTCGTCGCCGAGGGAGTCCAGGGCGTCGAAGCGGCGGAGAGTTGAGGGTTCGAGCTTCACTTCGCCTCCTTGCGGGCCGCGGCGGCCACCGACTTCCACAAGCGGCTGAACACGTTGCCGCGAGGCCGGATGACCTCCTCCTGCACCAGCCCGTTCACGTCCGCGAGGCGGCCACAGACCGTCGCGGTCAGCCCCTGCAGGACCTTGATCGCCACGGGGTCGCCGTCTGCGAGCAGCTCCCACATGGCACCCCGGCTGACCTCGAAGGCCGCGCCGGCAGAGCCTGCGACCACGGTCGCGGAGCGGGGGGCTGGATCCAGCAGGGCCATCTCGCCGATGGTCGC
>JAJDAI010000572.1 GCA_029261955.1 Deltaproteobacteria bacterium
AGCGCAGGGTCTCGGCGACGCGCTCGATGCGCGGCGGGCCGTCCTGCTCGGCGCCCGTGCTCAAGGAGCGATCGACGAGCCAGAGCCGCTGCCGGATGGCGGCCTGGTCCTCGGCCACCGCCTCCACGATCGCGGGTTCCCCCAGCGCGAAGGCCAGGCCGAGCACCGCGAGCACCTGCAGGAGCAGCAGGATGAGGTCCTTGACCAGCGGGTTGCGCCGCTTCGGCAGCACCTGGTCCCAGAGCACGTGGCTGGAGACCACCACCTCCGGCGGGCGCGGCCGCAGCAGGAAGTAGAGCAGGACCAGGGCGCCGCCGACGCCGGCCGTCCACGCGACCGCCTCCGCACCCAAGCCGTGGAGCTCGAAGCCGCTCACCCCAGCAGCCGCTCGGCGCGCATCGTGCGCAGGACCATCTCCTCGAAGGGCTGGTCGGTGCGGCCGTGAGCGTAGAAGAGGTTGTGAGCGCGGGCGTAGCCCTGGAGCGCCTCGCCGTGGGCGGTGAAGGCGGCGCGGTAGGCCTGCGCGATGCGCTCAGTCACCCGGATCCGCCGGGCCTGGCCGGTCTCGTGGTCCCGCAGGACGACCTCGCCGCGGGCGGGCACGTCGGCCTCTTGCGGGGCGGAGATCTGCATGAGGCCGACCTCGAAGCGGGCGTGGCGCAGCAGGTCGAGCCCCGCCTTCCAGCCGCCGGGGGCGAGGAAGTCGCTGAGCACGACGACGATCCCCCGGGTCCGCGTCACGCCGATGAGCGAGCGGCAGGCGCCCTCGAAGTCGGTCTTCGCGCCGCCGTCGGTCGATCCCAGGTAGCGGTGGATCTGGATGGCCTGGGCCTTGTGTCGGGGGGGGGAGAGCGGCTTCGCGAGGCCTTCACCGAAGGGCCAGACGTGCACGCGGTCGAGGTGCGCCAGCGCGACGTAGCTCAGCGCCGTCGCCACCAGGTGCGCCCAGGCGCCCTTCGTGATGCCCTCGCCCAGGTCCATGGAGCGGCTGGTGTCGACGAGGAGGTGCAGGTTGAGCTCGGTCTCCTCCTCGGCCACGCGGATCATGAAGCGATCCATGCGGCCGTAGAGGTTCCAGTCGATGTCCTTGAAGTCGTCGCCGGGCGTGTAGGGGCGGTGGTCGGCGAAGTCGATGCCGCGGCCGAGCTTGCGGCTGCGGGTCAGCGCAGCGAAGCGGCCGGTGTGCACGCGGCGGCTGACCAGGCGCAGGTACTCGAGCTTGCGCAGAAGCTCGGGCGAGAGCTCGGTGGTCAAGGCCGGACGGCCTCGACGATCGCGCCGATGATCGCGTCGGCGGGCACGCCCTCGGCCTCCCCTTCGAAGTTGCGGATGACGCGGTGGCGCAGCACGGGCTTCGCGAGGGCGGCGATGTCCTCGACCGAGGCGTTCTCGCGGCCTTGCAGCAAGGCGCGGATGCGGGCGCCCAGGATGAGGGCCTGCGCGGCCCGGGGCGAGGCGCCGTAGCGCACGTAGCGGCCGGTGATCTCCGCGGCCTCCTCGTGCTCGGGGTGCGTGGCGAGGACGAGGCGGATCGCGTAGTCGGTGACCGACTGCTTCACCAGGACCTCCCGCGCGAGGCGGCCCATGGCGAGCAGGGTGGGGCCGTCGCAGACCGACTCGACGGCCGGCACCTCGTTGGTGGTGGTCCGCGCCAGGATCGTGCGCATGTCCGGCAGGGACGGGAACTCGACGAGCAGCTTGAAGAAGAAGCGGTCGAGCTGGGCTTCGGGCAGCGGGTAGGTGCCGTCCATCTCCAGGGGGTTCTGCGTCGCGACGACGAAGAAGGGCTTCGGCAGCGGGTAGGTCTCGCCGACGATGGTGACCTGGCGCTCCTGCATCGCCTCCAGCATGGCGCTCTGGGTCTTGGGCGTGGCGCGGTTGACCTCGTCCGCGAGCACGACCTGGTGGAAGACCGGGCCCTTGTGCAGCACGAAGCTCTTCCGGCCGTTCTCGTCCTCCATGACGATCTTCGTGCCGGTGATGTCCGCGGGCATGAGGTCGGGGGTGAACTGGATGCGCGCGAACTCGAGGCTGAAGGCCTCACCCAGGCTCTTGACCAGCAGCGTCTTGCCGAGGCCGGGCACGCCCTCCAGCAGGACGTTGCCGCCCGCCACCATGCCGATCAGGCAGCCGCGCACCACGGCGTCCATGCCGACGATGACTCGGTGCACGCTGGATTCGATGCGGGTGAAGGTCGAACGGAACTCGTCGGGCGTCATGCAGGATCCGGTTCAGCTGCCTCCGCCGGGGCGGATGGCGTCGAAGTAGCTCTGCGCGTAGTCGCGGAAGAGGGGGGGCAGCGACTCGGCGTTCTCGAGCATCAGCTCTTCCGCGTCTGCGAAGTAGTCGACCAGCACGTCGTCCCGCTCGCTGGCGAGGCCCGCCTGGACCTTGTGGCGCACGACGCGGTCGAACATCGCTTCGCGGGCCTCGTCGGACAGCGCGCCTTCACGAAGCTGGCCGAGGGTCTCCTCCAGCCGCGCCTCCTGGTTGGCGTTGAGCCCTTGGAGCACGGTCTTCAGGCCACCCTCGGAGTTGGCGGAGGAGCCTGCGCCGCTCGCGCCCGCCGACGTCGTGCCGTCGCCTTCGCCCTTGACCGCCGGGCCGTCGACCGGGCCGCTGCTGCTGGTCGCCTCCATGCCCTCGGGCGGCGGCCCCTCGGCCTTGCCGCTGGCGGGCTCGCTGGGTGCGGCGTCGCTGTGGCGCTTCACGTCGTCCATGGACTCGAAGCCGGTCTCGGCCATGGCGTCGGTCTTGTCGGCGGTGCCCCCGCCGGGGTCCACCTGGACCTCCTTGCCCTTCTTGCCCTTCTTGCCGGGCTTCTTCTTCTTGCCGGTGGCGGCCTCGGCGACGAGCTCCTGCACGTCCTTCACGAAGTCCCCGAGGAACTGGTTGAAGGACTCGGCGGCGTCGTGGGAGCGGTCGTGCTCGGCCTGGGACTCGTCGCTGAGATCCCGGCGAATCATGTCCTCGTTCTCGCGCCCTGCGTCGTCGTTGTTCATCGCCTGGTCGCGGGCGATGTTGTTGTTGGCGAAGGCGTCGGCGGCCTTGAGCTGGTTGGCGATGTTGCTGTCGGGGCGCGAGTCGTTGTGCAGGTTCCGGTTCGGCGCGTCCTGGGACGCCTCGTACTCGCTGTGGCTCAGGTCGTGGAACTGGTGGGCGAGCTCCTTCGCCTGCTGGCTGTGCTGGAAGAGCTCCGCGACGATCGCGGTCTGCTGCTCGTCGGTGAGCTCCAGCTGCTGCACGGTCTCGGCTTCGAGGCGCTCCAGGTCGGCGGCCGTGATGCGGTCGCTCTGCTCCGGCGGCGGGGGCGGAGGCTCCAGCTCCTCGGGCTCTTCGTCGGCTGATTCTGGCTCGGGCGCGCGCTTCTTCTTCAGCGCCTTTCGCAGCTTGCGCTCGTTGTCGCGGATGCGGCGCAGCGTGCGGTCGAGGTCGCTGAGCAGGCGCACAGCCTCCTTGTTGCCCTCGGCTACGTAGCGCTCCTGCTGGCGCTCGATCTCGGCGAGGGCGTCGTCGAAGTCGTCGATGGCGGCGGTGGGC
Organism: Deltaproteobacteria bacterium; assembly: GCA_029261955.1. Lineage (GTDB taxonomy): Bacteria > Myxococcota_A > UBA796 > UBA9615 > UBA9615 > CALCXL01. Next base: position 3,541 of record JAJDAI010000572.1, read on the forward strand.
TCGGGGCTGGGCTGCAGGTCGAAGGCGAGGCCGGCCCCGAGGGACAGCAAGGCGAGCAGCAGCGCGGCGAGGGCCGGGCGACCGGCGCGCCAGGGCAGGGGGAAGAGGGCGGCGATCCCCGCGGCCGGGGCGTGCGCGGCGGCGTCCGCGGCCTGCGAGGGGGTCAGCCTGTGGTCCGACCCGGCGAACTCGAGCGCGGTGCCGAGGCGATCGGCGAGGCCGGCGCGGCGATCCAGCTCGGACGCGGCGGCGGCGACCTGGGGGCGCCGGCCTGCGGCGAAGGCGAAGAGGGGAACCAGGAGGAGCCAGGAGGCCAGCGGAGCCAGGTGGTCGAGGCGCAGACCGGTGCTGAACTCCAGGACCAGGGCCGTTCCCGCGATCCCGAGCAGCGCGAGAGTCGCTCCCCGAAACGCAGCTGCGATCAGACGACTCCGCCGCCAGGCGGAAGCGGCTGCGTGCGTGCTGCGCCGGATCGGATCGAGCAAAGAGCGCTCCCGTGGATGCGGCTCGACCCTACCACCGGGCCTCTGTGGGCCATGTCAAGCCGCTGCAATCATGCGGTCAGGGGCTGCACAAGCAAGGGGGATTGGGGGGGAGGAGGGTCTCACGCCAAGGGGCCAAGGGCGCGGAGCGTTCTTGGGGGAGCGGCACCTCTCGCAACGGGCGCAACGAGCAACGAGCGCAACGTGTGGGACTGGCGGTGGGCGGTCGCTTCTTCGCGGAGCCGTCGCTTGTTCTCTGTTTTGGTTTCGGGCCCGAGCCGGTCCCACGGTCCCGCCGGGCGGCCGCCGCTGGACGACGAGTCAGAACAAGAACAGATCCGAACCCCCTCGGCCGCCGATCGCCCCCTGAAACCGATCCAGCGACCGCTGGGAACCGTTGCGCCCGTTGCCCGTTGCGCCCGTTGCGTGAGGTGCAGCCCCTCCGCGCCCTTGGCCCCTCTGCGCCCTTGGCGTGAGAACAGAACGGTGGGTCTCAAGGCTCCCGCCGAAACCCCTGCGCCGCCAGCAGCTCATCGGCGAAGCCCCGCCCATGCGCCGCCTCCGCCCGCGCCACCAACGCCTCCGCCTGCACCGGCGTCCCGTTCGCCAGGATCCACGCGAGCGCCACCCCGAAGCCATCCCGGTGCGGCACGAGCCCCGACGTCCCCATGCTCGCGAAGCCCGGCGGCGGCTCCTGCGTGCTCGCGAACCACATCTGCGTGTCGTCCAGATCCCCGACCTTCATCCAGGGCTTCAGCTCGGGCATGCCTGGCAGCAGCCGGGCGAGGCTTCCCTCGTCCGCGACGAGGTGGAGCGCCCGCCCCGCCGCCAGCTCGTCCCGCGCCAGCTCGTACATGGCCGCCGGGCGCCCATCCCGCGCGATGTCGCGCTCCCCGAGCACCAGGATCCGCCCGAAGTCGTGCAGCATCTCCGGCGAGGGCGTCAGGCCCACGGCCCGCCGATCGAAGTAGAGCTCCGCGGTCGCGAAGAAGTCGTTGTAGTGGAAGACCAGCTCCCCTTCAGCGAGGTGCGGCTCCACCGCCTCCCCCAACTGGAGCAGCGCCGGCTCGGGGTCGAGCTTGTCGGGCTGGTAGAGCGGCCCCTGGAGCAGCGGGATCAGGCCCGCGGCCCCCGCGATCACCGCCGTCGTCGGCCAGCCCGAGGGCAGCAGCCGCACCACGAAGGCCGCGAGGCAGCAGGCCAGCGCCGGCAGGAAGGGCACGAGGTAGTACAGCCGCTTCGCCGAGAGGCTGTCCCAGATCAGGTAGCCCCAGGCCACGTACAGCCCCAGCAGCCAGATCCCGCGCAGGCTGCGATCGCCCTTCGCCTGGAACGCGCCGACGGCCAGCCCGATCAGCCCCCCGATGTAGACCACCGAGTCCGTGCTCAGGGGCTTCACGTAGTAGAACCAGGGACCCGTCGTGTACCAGGTGAACTGGCCGGCCTCGCGGATGCGGAAGGGCAGCAGGTTCTGGTGGATGAAGGTCTCGGAGTGGCTCGCGAGCATCACCGCGACGTAGCCGAGGATCGGGACCGAACCGATCGCGATGCCGCCCAGGAACGGCTTGCTCAGCATCCAGCGCCAGCGCCCCGCCAGCGGCAGCCAGCAGAGGATCGCGACGCCGGCGAAGCCCCCGCCGTAGCTCTTCGTCAGCAGCGCGACGGCCGAGGCCGGGCCCACCAGCCAGAGCCAGTGCGGCCGGTCCTCGTCCCAGGCCCGGATCGCGCCGTAGAGCACCAGCAGCATCGACGCGGCCAGCGTCTGCTCCATGAAGACGCGTCGCGTGTACTCGAACCAGGTCGGGCTGAGCAGCGCGAAGGTCAGGCCCGCGAACCAGCCCGCCTGCCGGCGCGTGATGCGGCCCGTGATGCCCGCGCAGAGCAGCACGCAGAGCCACCCCGACAGGATGCTGGGCAAGCGAAAGGCGAAGGCCGTCGGGCCCAGGAGCTTCACGCAGATCGCCCCGAACCAGAAGTAGAAGGGCGGCTTCATCACGTAGGGGCCGCCGGCGATCTCCGGCGCGAGCCAGTTGCCGGACTCGACGATGTCCGAGATGACGATCGCGTAGATCGCGTCGGTGGAGTTGGCGAGCGAGCCGGACATCGTGCCCACGACCAGCACCGCCAGGGCGGCGAAGGCGGCGGCGAGGCGGCTGGGGAGCGGGGGAGGCTGCCAGGGCTCCTGCATGGGACTCAGGGCGCCTCGGTCTGGGCGACGGCGCGTTCCTGGGCGACCTCTTCGGCCCGGGCGCGGCGCAGGCGGATCATCGCGAAGACGGTCACGCCCAGGGCGGCGATCTCCAGGCCCATGAGCCCGTAGCCGATGGGGCCGGGCGACTCCGCGTCGAGCAGCAAGGCGAGCACGCGGCCCAACAGAAGGCCGCCCAGGGCGAGGGCGGCCAGGTTCAGCGCCGGCAGCCGCCAGGGCTTGCGCAGCGCCGCCACACCGATCCACAGGCCCAGCCCGAGTTGAAGCCCGCCGTAGACCGCGCGGAAGTCGAAGCGAGCCAGCGCATCCTTCAGCTCGATGTTGACGAAGTCCGAGACCATCGTCGGAGCCAGCACGCTGGCCGCTCCGATGAGCAGGAAGACCGCGGCGATGACGAACAGCACCTGGCGCGCGAAGCGATCAGCAGGGGAGAGAGGATCAGGCATGCCGGCCAGGATAGCCCCCGAGGCGCGCTGGGGCCGCCGGGCGTCTAGCATTCGCTGCATGTCGAGGGGCGACCGCTGGATCCTGCTGCTGGCGACCCTGCTCGTGCTGCCCGCCGCGTTCTCCGCGGGCTTCGTCGATCCCCCGCGCAACGACGTCCTGCTGCACGGTCTGATGGTCGAAGGCGCGGCCGAGGCCCTGAGGACCCAGGGCTGGACCGCGTTCCAGGATCCCTGGATCGGCGGGCTCGAAGGCGGCTTCCCCTACTTCCATCACTACCCCCACGCCGTGCACCAGGTGGTGGCGGCGAGCTCGGTGTGGAGCGGGGTCGACGCCTGGCGGCTGCTCGGGCTGGCGATCGCGCTCGCGGTGCTGCTGCTGCCCGCCGCGGTCTTCCTCGGCTGCCGCGTGCTGATGCTGTCTCCGCGGGCGGCGTCCCTGGCGGCCTTCGCGCTGGCCGTGAGCCACAGCGTCGACCGCTACGCGCACAGCCCGCTCGCCTACTCGCGCTCCGGGGT
>JAJDAI010000573.1 GCA_029261955.1 Deltaproteobacteria bacterium
ACTCCTGGTCGCCCCGGAGTTCGTCCATGTTCCGGCTGAACTGGCGCGCGTTGCGGCCGGTCTCCGTCAGCTCCTTCTTGAAGCGATCGATCTCCTCGATCACCACGATCGGGATGACGACCTCATGCTCCTCGAACTGGAAGAGCGCGAGGGAGTCGTGCAGCAGGATGTTGGAATCGAGAACGTAGGTCTTGCGCTCGTGAGAAGGCGCTCGCTGGATCACAGGGCTGGCTCCGAAAGACAGTCGGCCGACGGGTCGACGTGCGGGCTGCCGCGCGTATAGACGCCGGCTCGGAGGCCGTCAAGCGTGGCGGCTGGACTCAGTCGTCGCCCTGCACGCGCTCGCGCAGCTCCCGCCCGACCTTGAAGACCGGCAGGACCTTCGCCGCGACCTCGATGGGCTGCCCGGTCTTCGGGTTCCGGCCGGTGTAGGGATCGTAGTGCTTCGTCTTGAAGGACCCGAAGCCGCGGATCTCGATGCGATCCCCGCGCACGAGCGCGTCCTCCATGGAGGAGAAGATCGTGTTGACCAGCATTTCGGCCTTCTTGCGCGTGAGGCCGCCCCGCTCGGCCACCGCCTCAATCAGCTGCGACTTCGTCACCGCTTCCCCGGTCAAGCAATCTGCAGGTTCGCCGTTCCTCCCGGCGTCCCGCTTCGCTCGCTGAGGCCCATCCCCCGACCTCACCGAACAGCTTGAATTTCTACCAGCGGCGCCGCAACCAATCAAGCCAAGCGCCTGCTTCTCAAGAGGAATTGGGAAATTGGGAGATTCCGGGCACCCGCAGAACCAGGGTCCGCGCCGAAGCTAGACCGCCCGGACGTCGCGCAGGCGCAGTTCCAGCTTCCGCTCGCCTCGCCAGACGTTCTCCTGAAGGCAGAAGGCTGCCTCCAGTTCGCCGCCGAGCTCGTGCGGCTCGACGCCGAGGCCGAAGCCCACCGCCGCCCGCGAGGGTCCCCCGCCCTGGCGCAGGTTCATGCGGATCCCGCCCTTGTTCAGCGCCTTGACCCCGCTGGCCTGGAGCCCTCGCGCGATGAACACGGGCTCGGGGTTGCCGATGCCGAAGGGGGCGAGCTGCTGGACGGCGTTCCAGGTGTCCCAGCTCACTTGGGAGAGGGGCAGCTCCGCGTCAGCCGAGAGGCTGGCCTGCCAGGCGTCCTCGGGCTCGCCGTCGAAGGCCGGGCCCGCGAACTGCTCGAGCAGGGCCGGCAGCTTCTCTTCGGAGATGGTCAGCCCGGCTGCGGCGCGGTGCCCACCCCAGCGCTCCATGAGGGAGTCGCAACGCTGAAGCGCGCCGTAGAGGTTGACGCCACGGATCGTGCGGCCGCTGCCCGTAGCCATGCCGTCGCGCAGCCCGAGCACGAGGGCCGGCTTGTGAAAGGCCTGCACGATGCGGGCGGCCACGATGCCGACCACGCCCGGGTGCCAGGACTCGCTCCAGAGCACCAGGCCCTTGCGGTGAGCGAGGTCGGGCAGGGCCTGCGCCTGGTTCAAGGCGTCGGCGAGGATCTCGCGTTCGGTCTGCTGCCGCTTGCGGTTGAAGGCGTCCAGCGCCTCCGCGCGGTCCCGCGCGACCTCGAGGTCGTCGGCCAGGAGCAGCTCGACGGAGCGGGCGGCCTCGTCCAGGCGCCCCGCGGCGTTGATCCGCGGCCCCAGGCGGAAGCCCAGGTGGCTGGCGTCGAGCCCCTGGTCGGGGCGCACGCCGGAGACCTCGAGCAAGGCGCGCAAGCCCACCCGCCGCCGGCGCGCGAGCACCCGCAGGCCGGCGTTCACGAGGATGCGGTTGATGCCGCGCAGCGGCGCCAGGTCGGCGACGGTCCCGAGGGCGACCAGGTCCAGCTGCTCGCGCAGATCGGGCTCGGGGCGCCGCTCGAAGCGGCCGTCCTCGCGCATGCGGGCGCGCAGCGCGATGGCGAGCATGAAGACAACGCCCACGGCCGCGAGCTCGGCGAAGGGCGAGTCCTCGCCGTCGCGCTTCGGGTTCAGGATGGCCGCCGCCTGGGGCAGCTCGGCCGGCAGGGTGTGGTGATCGCAGACCACCGTGTCGATGCCGTGCTCCCGCGCCCGGTCGATGGCCGCGTGCGCGGACACCCCGGTGTCGCAGGTGATCATGAGCTTCACACCCTCGTCGCCCAGGCGGTCGACGGTGTGCAGGGCGATGCCGTAGCCATCGCGCTGCCGGTGCGGCGCGTACCAGGAGACGTCGCCCCCGAGGTCACGCAGCAGATGCACGAGCACCGCCGTCGACGTACAGCCGTCCGCGTCGTAGTCGCCGTGCACGCAGATGGGCTCGCGGCGATCGAGCGCGCCGAGCACCCGCTCGACGGCCGCGTCCATGTCGATGAGGGTGCGCGGGTCCGGCAGGTCGCGCAGGCTGCCGCCCAGCCAGAGCCGGGCGAGTTCGGGATCGTGCACCCCGCGCGAAGCCAGCAGGCGCGCCGGCAGCTCTTCGAGGGACAGCGCGGACGCCAGGTCCTGCCAGCCCTCGGCTTCACGAAGCGTCCAGGTGCGCTCGGGCTTCGGAAGCTGGAGCGCGACTTCGACGCGGGAGCCCTTCAAGGTGCGCTCAGATCTGGGCGCCGTAGTTCGCCGAGGAGCGGGCACGGTCCTGGGCGGACTCGTCGCGCACCTCGACGGGCAGCCACTTCTGGAGCGTCATGATGAGGGGCGAGGCCACGTAGATGGACGAGTAGGTGCCGATGCCCACGCCGATGAACAGGGCCAGGGCGAAGTCGGCGATGACCGGCCCGCCGAGCACGATGAGCGCGGCGACAGCGAGCAGCGTGGTGACCGAGGTCAGCAGCGTGCGGCTCAGCGTCTCGTTCAGGGAGACGTTGATGACCTCGGCAAGATCCCGGCGCGGGAAGCGCCGCAGGTTCTCGCGGATGCGGTCGTAGACCACGATCGTGT
>JAJDAI010000574.1 GCA_029261955.1 Deltaproteobacteria bacterium
CGTGTCCCAGGCCGCGGTCGTGGAGCGAGAGGGGAAGGACGTCTCCTTCGTCGAGACCGACGGCATCGTCGCGCAGGTCGAGGTGAGCACGGGCTCGTCCAACGCCACGCACGTGGTCATCACCGACGGCCTCGCCGAGGGGGACCGGGTGGTCACGGGGCCCTACCGGACCCTCAAGGACCTCGAAGACGCGGCCGACGTCCGCGCCGAGCTCGAAGCGGACGACGACGACAGCGCCGACTGATGAAGGTCCTCTTCGACTCGATCCCCATCGCGCTCCATGCGCTCCGCACGAACCTCGTGCGCAGCCTGCTGACGGTGCTGGGGATCATCATCGGCGTGGCCGCTGTCGTGGGCGTGGTCAGCGTCGTGCAGGGGCTCCAGCACCTGTTCACCACCCAGATGCAGGGCGTGGGCGCGACCTACGTGCTGATGCTGCCCAACCAGACCGCGGACGAGGACCACAACCGCCGCATCCAGCTGCTCTACGAGGACGGCGAGGCCGTGCTCGAGCAGTCCCAGGAGATCGTCGCCCTCACGCCGCTCTGGCAGCGGCGCGAGCAGGTGCAGGCCGGCAAGAAGAGCTGGAACAGCAAGCTGGTCGCGGTCTCGCCGTCCTACCAGGAGATCACCAACCACTTCGTCGACCGGGGGCGCTTTCTGACGGCGCGCGACCAGCGGACGCGGTCGAAGGTCGCGGTCGTGGGCCGCAAGGTCGTGCTGGAGCTGGGGCTGACGGGCAACCCGGTGGGCCAGCGGATCGTGCTCTCGGACGCGCCCTTCACCATCGTTGGCGTGATGGAGGAGAAGGGCCAGACCCTCGGCGACGACCAGGACGACCTCGTCATCGTCCCGTTCTCCACCGCCGAGCGGATGTTCGGCGAACAGACCGTGCTCCCCTTCGCGATGCAGGCCGGCGATGCCGAGCGCATGGACCGCGTGAAGGACGAGATCGACGAGATCATGCGGCGCCGCTACCCCGTCAAGAAGGGCAAGGCGCCGACCTGGCGGGTGATGCTGCAGAGCGAGATGCTCGACATGGTCAACAAGGTGCTCGGCGCGTTCACAGGCGTCATGGCCGGCGTGGTGGGCTTCTCGCTGCTGGTCGCGGGCATCGGGATCATGAACATCATGTTGGTGAGCGTGACGGAGCGGACCCGCGAGATCGGGGTGCGCAAGGCCCTCGGGGCGACGCGGCGCATGATCGCGTCCCAGTTCCTGGTCGAGGCGATGGTGCTCAGCGTCAGCGGCGGGCTGCTCGGGGTCGTGGTGGGCTGGTTGTTTGGTGTGGGGGGCACGGCGGCGATCCGCAAGCTGCTCATCGACGACTACCCGCCCGCGCACGTGCCGCTCTGGGCGGTGGGGCTGAGCTTCGTGTTCTGCACGCTGATCGGGGTGGGCTTCGGCAGCTACCCGGCGGCGAAGGCGGCGGCGCTCGATCCCATCGACGCGCTTCGGTACGAGTGATGCTGTTCGCGGCTTCGGCGCAGGAGCGGGCGGAGGCGCTCCCGGGGGACCACCTGCTGGCGGCGGGTCACGTGGACACGGCGGCCGTGATGCTGAGCGGGGCGCCGGCTGAGGTCTGGCCCTGGCTGGTGCAGATGGGGCACGGGCGGGCGGGCTGGTACGCCTGGGATTCGCTCGACAACGGCGGGGTGGCGAGCGCAGACCGGGTGCTGCCTGAGCTCCAGGATCTGCAGGTCGGCGACTCGGTGTCCGCGCGGCCTGGTGGGGGATCGCTCGAGGTCGTCCTGCTCATCCCCAACGAGGCCCTCGTCTACTGGACGGAGGCGCGGAAGGCAGGGCTGGTCTTCGCCCAGAGCTGGGCTTTCGTGCTGCGGCCCGAAGGCACCGGGACCCGGCTCATCGTGCGCAACCGGGCGCGGTGGTCCGCCCCCCTGATGCCGGCGGCGCGTCTGCTCTTTCGGCCTGTGCACGGCCTCATGCAGCGCAGGCAGCTGGCGAGCCTGAAGCGCCTGACCTGAGGGCTCTAACGCGACGGCTGCCGCCCCAGCGCCATGCTGACCGCGAGCCTCGCGCCGCGGGCCAGCCGCTTCGCTTCGACCCGGGCGTCGCCCCGCTTCCAGATGCGCCCCGCCTTGCGGCCGATGAAGCTCGGGCGCAGGTAGAAGCGTCGGTAGGCCCGCCGCTGGAGCCTGCGCAGCTGCGCCTCCGGCCCGAAGGCTTCCGGTGCGAAGGCGTGCCCCGGGAAGTCGAAGCGCCCGCCTTCCCAGCCACCGACCAGCCGCCCGTCGGGGTGCTTCGCCGCCGGCGGCACCTGCACCACGAAGAATTGCGCGTAGTCGGGCTCCATGGCGATGACGCCGTCGATCGTTCGCTCCACGCCCCCGGGGGTGTCGCCCGGCAGCCCGATCATCACCGAGACCACCGCCTCCAGCCCCGCCGCCTGCGCGGCCTTCACCGCCGGCTCGACGGTGTCCGGATCCAGCGACTTGCCGGCGCGCTCCAGGGCGTAGGGGTTCAGGGACTCGACGCCGAAGAGCACGTTGATGCAGCCGGCGTCGGCCATCGTCTGCATGAGCTCGCGGTCGCAGTGGTCGGTGCGTGTCATGCAGGACCACTGGATGTCCAGCGAGGCGTCGCGCAGCCGGCCGCAGAAGTCGATCACCCAGGCCCGCTTCACGCCGAAGAGCGGGTCGGCGAGGAAGAAGGTCCGGGCGCCGTAGCGCCGGTGCAGCTCGATGACCTCGTCGACGACGGCCTGCGGCGAGCGCGTGATCCAGGCGGGGCGCCCCTGCACCTCGCACCAGAAGCAGGAATAGGGGCAGCCGCGGCTGGCGAGCACCGGCCAGGTCACGTCCTCGGGGCCCTGGTGGGGGCGGAAGCCGTAGTCGGCGAGGTCCAGCAGATCCCAGGCCGGCACGGGGCTGTCGTCGAGGTCGACCGCGGGAGGCGGCGTGGTCGTGATGCCGGCCTCGGTGCGCAGCGCGAGCCCGCCGACCCCGCTGAGGTCGCCCTTTGCCAGCGCATCGAGCAGCGCGACGGCGCTGAACTCCGGCTCCCCGAAGACCATGCCCGGCAGGGATGGCAGCGCCTCCATCGCCCCGCGCGCGGTGTCCTCACGCAGGCGGCTGACCCCGAAGAGCGGCGTGTCGGGCGCGGCGGCGAGCAGCCCGCGGATGACGGTGTCGAGCACGACCGGCTGGATGGCGCGGTTGTAGTCGCCCTGCATGACGAGCACGACGTCGCAGGCATCGCGGGCGCAGTCACCCTGCACGTCGCGCAGGTGGGTCGTCTTCAGCGCCTCGTCGATCAGGTGCACGGAGTGCCCGGCGTCCCGAAGCGCGGCGGCGACGATGGCCGCGTGGTGCGGCGCGTGGCGCGGACGGATCCAGGCACCTTCGAGACTCGGGGGAGGGCAGAGCAGCTGGACACGCATGCATCGACGGTAGACGGGGACCTGCGCCCTCGCCGCCCGACATCCGGGGTGCAGGGGCGCAGTGAGGCGATCAGGAAGCTGCGGCTGACCCATGTCATGGCCGCTTGTGCGGGGACCGGCGACGGTGCAACACGGAGGGCCTGTGCGCGTATTGCTCGTGAACCCGGCCATGGACATGGGAAAGCTCGGAAGCTTCTCATCGCTCATGGAACCGATGCCGGTGGTGGGCCTGGCCTACCTCGCGGCGATCTGCGAGCGGGATGGCCACCCCCTGCGCGTAATCGACCAGTTCGCCGAGCGGATCGGGCCGCAGGGGATCGCGCGCGAAGCCCAGCGCTTCGGGGCCGAGGTCCTGGGCATCGGTGTCCTGACCCCCACCGCGCCGGACTCCGCGGCGGTGGCCCTGGCCGTGAAGGCGGCGGTGCCGGGCGTGCGCGTGGTGTCGGGAAACATCCACGCGGACGTCTTCGCGAAGCAGATCCTGGAGGACGAGACCGCGGACTTCGTCGTGCACGGGGAAGGGGAGGAGACCCTCAGCGAGCTGCTCGCGGTGTTCGACGCCGGAGGCGACGACTCGGCCTTCAAGGACGTGCTCGGCATCTCCTGGCGGGACAGCCACGGCGAAGTCCAGCGGAACCCGGCGCGCCCGCGCATCGCGGATCTGGACTCGCTGCCCTGGCCGGCCTGGCATCGCTTCCCCTACCAGAGCTACGGCCTGCTCCCGCTCGCGGACGTGGCCCGGCCGACCCTGGCGATGACCGCCTCACGCGGCTGCCCCTACCGCTGCGAGTTCTGCTCGCTGCTGCACGCCGGCTCCAACTACCGACGGCGTGACGCGATCGCGGTGGTGGACGAATACCAGGCGCTGCACGAGCGCTTCGGCGCGAAGCAGATCGGCTTCGTGGACCCCATCTTCCCGCTGAACAAGAAGGTGCTCATCGAGTTCTGCGAGGAGGTCATGCGCCGCGACCTGCACAAGGACGTGGTCTGGGTCAGCGAGACCCGCGTCGACCGCATCGACCGCGAGTCCCTGCGCATCATGCGGGCCTCGGGCTGCCGGCGGCTGCTGCTGGGCATCGAGTCGGGCGTCGATCTGCTGCTCGAGAACGTCAACAAGACCTTCACCACCGAGACCACGCAGCGCGCCGTGCGCCTCTGCCGCGAGGAGGGCATCGAGACCATCGGCCTCTTCATGATCGGCCTGCCCGGCGAGACCCAGGAGATGACGCTGCAGACCATCGAGTTCGCGCGCGCCCTCGATCTGGACTTCGCGAAGTTCGCGATCACGGTGCCGTTCCCCGGCTCGAAGCTC
>JAJDAI010000575.1 GCA_029261955.1 Deltaproteobacteria bacterium
CTCGCCCACGAGCTGGGCCACGCCTACCACTTCAGTCTGGCCCGCAAGCAGGGCCCGCTGAACTACTGGGCCGGCACCGCGATGGCCGAGACGGCCTCCATCTTCGGCGAGCTCTGGCTGCACGAGCACCTCATGAAGACCTGGACCGACCCGACGAGGCAGCAGCAGCTGCTGCACCGCCTGGTCTCGGACGCCGCCCAGAGCGCGTTCTCGCAGGCCGCGTACGTGAACTGGGAGCGGCAGGCGCACGCGGCGCGGGCCGAGGGCATCGTGTCGGCCTCGCGCATGTGCGAGCTCTGGGAGGGGGAGATCGGCCGCCTCTTCGGCCCCGGGGTGCAGCTCGACGCGGCGGAGCCCTGGCGCTGGGCGGCCATCCCGCACTTCGTCTTCGCGCGCTTCTACTGCTACTCCTACGCCTTCGGACGCCTGATGACGCTCGGCCTCGCCGACCTCTGGCGCAAGGGCGGCCAGGGCTTCGCGGACGCCTACCTCGAGCTGCTGGAGGCGGGCGGTTCGGCCACCCCCTTCGCCCTGCTGGAGCCCCTGGGAGTCGACCTCGCGGACCCCACCTTCTGGGCCGGCGGCTGCTCCGTGCTCGACGGCTTCCTCGGGGATCTCGAGGCCTCCGTCGCAGCGGCGGCCACGCGCAGGTAAGCGACCGGCTGCTTTGCTACCCTGCGAGGCCATTCGGGCGCCCGGGCCGCGCCCATGCGTGAGGAGTGAGGCGGAGCCGGCACCCGGCTCCACGCCATGAAACGCTACCTGTCCCTGTCAGTCATCCTCGTCCTGTCCGTTCTGGCGGGTTGGCAGGCGCTCGCGCTGACGTTCGACACGTCCATCGAGGTCTGGTTCGTCGAGGACGACCCGGACCTGGTGTCCTACCGCTCCTTCATCGACGCCTTCGAGTCCGACCAGATCGTCGTGATGGCCTGGGAGGACCCGAAGCTCTGGTCCGACGAGGGCCTGAAGTTCCTCTACGAGTCGTCCATCGCCGCCGAGGGCATCGAGCACGTCCGGCACGTGCGCAGCATCGCGACCTTGATGGACGTGGTGTCCGAGCCGGGGATGCTCACGACGCGGCCCTACTACGACCCCGAGAACCCTCCGCAGCCCATGCAGCTGCGCGAGTGGATCATGAGCAACGAGCTCATGACGGGCTCGCTGGTGTCGCTCGACGGGCAGGTCCCGGCGATCATCCTGGCGGTCGACCACCTCATCGACGAGCCGGGCGCGAAGCTCGTGCTGGCCCAGGCCATCCGCGAGCTGGCCAGCGAGATGGAGTCGAAGCGGGACGTGCGGGTCGCCCTCGCCGGCCCGACCATGCTGGACGACGCCTTCTTCCGGCACACCCAGCGCGACTCCTTCACCATCATGCCGCTGATGGCCCTGGTCATCATCGTGTCGATGCTGGCGCTCTTCCGCACCTGGACGGCGCTGCTGTTGCCCCTGTCCGTGGTCGGCATCGCCTGCCTCTGGGTCGCGGGCTTCATGGGCCTGATGGGCTACCGCGTGACGATCATCCACACGGTGATCTTCCCGCTGGTCATGGGCGTGGGCATCGCGTCGTCGATCCACGTTCTCTCACGCACGATCACCCTGCGTTCTGAGGGCAAGACCCCGGATCAGGCGGCCCAGGGCGCGCTGCGCTACCTGCTCGCGCCCTGCTTCTTCACCGCGGCGACGACGGTGGCGGGCCTGGCGAGCCTGATGTTCGCCACCCTGGCGCCGCTGCGGCAGTTCGGGATCCTGGGCGCGGTCGGCGTGTTCTCGGCGTTCTTGCTGACCTACGGCCTCGGGCCCTCGCTGCTCCCGCTCATGCGCACGCCGCACGACGAGTCGGCCAGCCTCGCGCGGCTGTGGGCCTGGTGGGACGACCAGCTGCTCAAGCTGGCGGACATGGCCCAGAGCCACGGCAAGACGGTGCTCGTCGTCTCGCTCGCGCTGCTGGTCGCGTCCCTGGTGGGGCTCAAGGACCTGCGCATCGGCAACAACCCCCTCGAGTACTACAAGGCCAGCGACCCGGTGCGCGTGGACCTGGAGTTCGTCGACGAGCGGCTCGCGGGCACGGGCTCGGTCGAGGTGCTGGTCGAGACGGGCGAGGTCGATGGGCTCAAGGACCCCGAAGTCCTCAAGAAGATCGAAGAGGTCGAGGCCTTCCTGAAGGGGCTCGAGGGCATCGGCGCGACGATCTCCATCGTCGACTTCCTCAAGGAGCTGCGGCAGGCCCAGCGCGGCGGCGCGGACGAGGAGCGCATCCTGCCGGAGACCCGCGCCGAGGTGGCCCAGCTGCTGCTGATGGTCGATGACCCCGAGGAGATCCAGCGCCTCGTCGACTTCGACTACAGCCGCGCCCGCATCCAGGGGACCATCAAGCTCAGCTACAGCGACGCGTTGACCCGCAACGTCGACGCGCTGGAGGCCAAGATCGCGGAGGTGTTCCAGCCCCCGCTCTCGGCGTCTGCGACGGGCACGAGCAAGCTCATCGCCAACATGAACGACTACCTGCTGCGCTCGGCCATCGTGTCGATGGGCGCGGCCTTCGTGATCGTCTTGTTCTTCATGACCCTGGCGCTGCGCTCGGTGCGGCTGGGGCTCTTCTCGATGATCCCCAACCTGCTGCCCATCGGCATGGTCCTGGGGCTGATGGGCTGGGTGGGCATCCGCCTGGACCCGGGCACGACGATGATCGCGGCGGTGGCCCTGGGCCTCGTCGTCGACGACACGCTGCACTTCCTGCATCACTTCCGCGACCGCATCCACGCGGGCGACAGCATCCACGACGCGACGCACGACACGCTGCACCACACCGGCCGCGCCATCGCGATGACCTCGGTGATCCTCTGCGCGGCCTTCTGGCTGCTGCTGGGCGCCAGCTTCATGCCGAACATCTTCTTCGGCCTGCTCTGCGGCACCGCCATCGCGCTCGCGCTGGTGGCGAACCTGGTGGTCCTGACCGCGGCCCTGGCGCTCTTCCACCCGAAGATCTGAGGCTCGCAGGCCTGTGAGGTTTCGGGGGGCTGCGGCCCTGCGGGCCTCCGCCGGCT